>NZ_BDLP01000007.1:0-36636 GCF_001950415.1 Roseomonas sp. TAS13 | reverse complement strand
TCGCCTTACGGTGGAGCTGTGCGTAGATGTGATCAAGAGACAGCCCCCGCCCATGCCGGATTCCGCCGCCGAGAGCCACCGCTTCCGCAACGCCCCGGCCATCCGCGCCCCGCGCGGGCCGGAGATCAGCGCGCGCCACTGGACCACCGAGGCCGCGCTGCGGATGCTGATGAACAACCTCGACGACGAGGTGGCGGAGCGGCCGGAGGAACTGGTCGTCTATGGCGGCATCGGCCGCGCCGCGCGGGACTGGCAGTGTTACGAGGCCATCGTGGCGACGCTGCGCCGGCTGACCGGGACACAGACCCTGCTGGTGCAGTCGGGCAAGCCGGTCGGGGTCTTCGAGACCCATGCCGATGCGCCGCGCGTGCTGATCGCCAATTCCAACATCGTGCCGCACTGGGCGAACTGGGAGCATTTCTCCGAGCTCGATCGTAAGGGGCTGATGATGTACGGCCAGATGACGGCCGGTTCCTGGATCTATATCGGCTCCCAGGGCATCGTGCAGGGCACCTACGAGACCTTTGCCGAGGCCGGGCGGCAGCATTTCGGCGGCAGCCTCGCGGGACGCTGGATCCTGACCGCCGGGCTCGGCGGCATGGGCGGGGCGCAGCCCCTGGCCGGGGTCTTCGCCGGGGCCTGCGTGCTGGCGGTGGAATGCCAGCCTTCCCGCATCGAGAAGCGATTGCAGACCCGCTACCTCGACGAGAAGGCCGACGATCTCGACACCGCGCTGGCGATGATCCGCAAGGCCCGCGACGAGAAGCGCGCCATCAGCGTCGGACTGCTCGGCAACGCGGCGGAGGTCTTCCCGGAACTGGTGCGGCGCGGCGTGGTGCCGGACATCGTCACCGACCAGACCTCGGCGCACGACCCGGCCAACGGCTACCTCCCCGCCGGCTGGACGCTGGACCAGTGGGAGCGCGGGCGGGAGCGCGACCTGCAATCCGTGGCCGCCGCGGCAAAGCGATCCATGGTCGCGCATGTGCAGGCGATGCTGGACTTCCAGCGCCTGGGCGCCGTCGTGATGGATTACGGCAACAACATCCGCCAGATGGCGCAGGACGAGGGGCTGGAAGGCGCCTTCGGTTTCCCGGGCTTCGTGCCCGCCTATATCCGCCCGCTCTTCTGCCGCGGAATCGGCCCTTTCCGCTGGGCGGCGCTGTCCGGCGATCCGGAGGACATCTACCGCACCGATGCCAAGGTGAAGGAGCTGATCCCCGACGACGCGCACCTGCACAACTGGCTCGACATGGCGCGGGAGCGGATCGCCTTCCAGGGCCTGCCCGCGCGCATCTGCTGGGTCGGGCTGGGGCAGCGGCACCGGCTCGGCCTCGCCTTCAACGATATGGTGGCGAAGGGCGAGCTGAAGGCCCCCGTGGTGATCGGCCGCGACCATCTCGATTCCGGCTCCGTCGCCTCGCCGAACCGGGAGACCGAGGCGATGCGCGACGGGTCCGGCACGGTGTCCGACTGGCCGCTGCTGAACGCCCTTCTCAACACCGCCTCCGGCGCCACATGGGTCTCCCTGCATCATGGAGGGGGAGTCGGCATGGGCTATTCGCAACATGCGGGGATGGTGATCGTGGCGGACGGCACGCCGGAGGCGGAACGGCGGCTGCGGCGGGTGCTGTGGAACGACCCCGCCACCGGCGTGATGCGCCATGCCGATGCGGGCTACGAGATCGCCATCGACTGCGCCCGGGAACAGGGGCTCGACCTCCCGATGCTCGCCGGAGGCCAGCCATGATCACGCCGGGACAGGCACCGCTCGACGCGCTGCGCGCCGTCATGGCGGGCGAGGCGCTGGAACTCCCCCCCGGGTGGGAGGGACCGATGCGCGCCTCCTGCGACGCGCTCGCCGCGCGGCTGGCGGCGGGGGACACGATGTATGGCGTGAACACCGGCTTCGGGAAGCTCGCCAGCACGCGGATCAGCGATCCCGATCTCGTGCAGCTCCAGCTCAACCTGATCCGCAGCCACGCGGCGGGGGTGGGCGAGCCGCTGCCGGACGCGGTGGTGCGGCTGGTGCTGGCGCTGAAGGCGCTCTCCCTGGCGCGCGGCGCATCGGCGGCGCAGCCCTCCACGGTGGAGGCGCTGCTGGCCCTGCTGAACGGCAACGTCCTGCCGGTGATCCCGGCGCGCGGCTCGGTCGGCGCCTCGGGCGACCTCGCCCCTCTCGCCCACCTGTCCCTGGTGCTGATCGGCGAGGGACAGGCCATGGAGCTCGGCGCCACCGTGCCCGGCGCCGTGGCGCTGAAGCGGCTGGGGCTGAAGCCGCTGGCCCTGGGCCCCAAGGAGGGGCTGGCGCTGCTCAACGGCACGCAGGTCTCCACCGCCCTGGCGCTCGCCGGCCATTTCGCGGCCGAGGATCTCTGGCGGACGGCGCTGGTCTCCGGCGCGCTCAGCACCGAGGGGGCGCGCGGCTCCGACACGCCCTTCGACCCGCGCATCCATGCGCTGCGCGGCCAGGAGGGGCAGATCCGCAGCGCCGCGATCCTGCGCGCGCTGATGGCCGGCAGCACCATCCGCGACAGCCACCGCGACAACGACCCGCGGGTGCAGGACCCCTATTCCCTGCGCTGCCAGCCCCAGGTGATGGGCGCCTGCCTCGACACGCTGGAGCACGTGGCGAAGGTGCTGGCGCGGGATGCCAATGCCGTCACCGACAACCCGCTGGTGACGGAGGATGGCGACGTCCTGTCCGGCGGCAACTTCCATGCCGAGCCGGTGGCCTTCGCCGCCGACCACCTCGCCCTGGTGCTGGCCGAGATTGGCGCCCTGGCGGAGCGGCGCATCGCCCTGCTGGTCGATCCGGTGCTTTCCGGCCTGCCGGCCTTCCTGGTGAGGGAGGGCGGGCTGAATTCCGGCTTCATGATCGCCCAGGTGACGGCGGCGGCGCTGGTGGCGGAGAACCGCGCCCTGGCCACGCCGCGCAGCGTGGACAGCCTGCCCACCAGCGCCAACCAGGAGGACCATGTCAGCATGGCCACCGGAGCCGGGCTGCGCCTGGCGCAGATGGCGCGGAACCTGACCGACATCCTGGCCATCGAGCTGCTCTGCGGCGCCCAGGCGGTGGAGTTCCACCGGCCGCTGCAATCCTCGCCGGCGCTGGAGCGGGCGCATGCCCTGGTGCGCGGCGTGGCCGAGCCCTGGGAGCGGGACCGCCAGATGGCGCCCGACATCGCCGCCGTCTCGCGCCTGATCCAGAAGGGCGGCTTCGCGGGCCTCTGCCCCGCCGTGTGAGCGGGGGTCAGACCTGGGGACCGGCGCTTGCCCAGGGGGTCTTTTCCAGGAAGGCCTTGATCTCGCCGGCCGGGCGGGGCGGGCTGAACAGATAGCCCTGACCTTCCTCGCAGCCCTGGCGCAGCAGCATCTCGTGCTGCTCCGGGGTTTCCACCCCTTCCGCCAGGGTGATCATGCCCAGGCTGGCGCCGAGGCTGGTCACCGCGCGCACGATGGCCGCACAGTCCTCGCGCCCACCCATGTCGCGGACGAAGGACTGGTCGATCTTCACCTTGTCGAAGGGGAATTTCCGCAGGTAGCTCAGCGAGGAATAGCCCGTGCCGAAATCGTCCAGCGCGATCCGCACGCCATGCCGGCGGATCTGGTGCAGGGCGGACAGCGTGTCCTGCGTATCCTCCAGCAGCACTGTCTCGGTCACTTCCAGCTCCAGCCGGTCCGGCCGCAGGCCCGACCGTTCCAGGGCGCCGAGGATCTGCTGCACCAGCACCTCCCCGGCGGCGAACTGGGTGGCCGACAGGTTCACCGCGATCTTCAGGTGCGCGGGCCAGGTCGCGGCCTGGCGGCAGGCTTCCTCCAGCACCCAGGCGCCGATCGGCACCATCAGCTCGCTCTGTTCGACGAAGGGCATGAACTCCGCCGGAGAGACCAGCCCGCGATGCGGATGGCGCCAGCGGATCAGCGCCTCGAAGCCGACCGCCTCGCCTGTGCAGAGGCGCAGGATCGGCTGGTAGAACAGCTCGAACTCCTGCCGCGCCAGGGCATGGTGCAGATCGGCTTCGAGCTGCCGCCGGGACTGCATGGCCCTCTCCATCTCCGGCTCGAAGAAACGGAAGCGCCCGCGCCCCTCCGCCTTCGCCTGGTAGAGGGCGAGGTCGGCCTTGCGCATCAGCGCGTCCTCGCCCTCCTCCTCGCCGGGCAGGAGCACCGCGATGCCCAGGCTGACCCCCACGCGCAGGGTTTCCCCGCCCAGGCGGCAGGGCAGGCTCAGCTCCGCGATCAGGCGCTCCGCCAGGGTGGCGGCATCCTCCGCACGCTCCAGCCCCGTCTGCAGCACGGCGAACTCGTCGCCGCCGAGCCGTGCCACCGTGTCGATGCTGCGCACGCAGCGCCGCAGCCTCGCCGTGGCCTCCCGCAGCACCGCGTCCCCGGTGGGATGGCCCAGCGTGTCGTTGATCTCCTTGAAATGGTCGAGGTCCAGATACAGCAGCGCGCAGCCCTCGCCGCGCCCGGCCCGTGCCACGGCGGCGCTCAGGCGCTCGCCGAAAAGGCTGCGGTTCGGCAGGTCGGTGAGCGCGTCGTGGCGCGCCATATGGGCGATCCGCGCCTCGGCGGAACGCCGGGCGGTCACGTCCTCCAGCGTGGCGATCCAGCCGCCATCAGGCATCTGGCGCAGGTTGACCGACAGGAAGCGGCCATCCTCCAGCTCCCAGGAGAAGGCCCAGCGGCCGCGGCGAACCGCCCTGCCCTCCGCCGGCCCGCCCGGCTGCGGGTCCTTCCGGAGATGCGAGCGGAGATTCCGGAGATCCTGCCGGGTCAGGGCGCCACCGGCCAGGACGGCGGCAAGGAGGCTGGACACCGGATGCCCGATGGGGGCAGTGCCGTCCTGCAGGCCCAGGATCGCCAGGAGGCGCTGGTTGGCCACCTGCAGGATGCGGGATGCATCCAGCATGCAGATGCCCTGCACGAGATTGTCCAGGGCGACGCCGAAGCGCATCGCCTGGAGGACGCGCTCGTGCTCCGCCTGCTCGCGCTCCCGCAACAGCTCCAGCTCCGCGCGGCTCTCCGCCGCCTGGGCCCGGGCGATGCGGCTCTGGTTGAGCAGTTGCCGCCGCCCCAGCAGCGTCATGCCGAGTACGCCGGCCTCCAGCAGCAGCGCCGAGCCGAGGAGAAGCCATCGCTGCCGCCGCCATCCTTCGAGCAGGGCGTCGCGCGTGCGGCTGACGGCGATGACCAGGGGGTTGAGTTCCAGGGAGCGCAGGACAATGACGCGCGACATTCCGTCCATGCCGGTCTGCTCGCGCAGCGTCCTGGTCTCACCGGGTTCCGGCGCCTGCCCTATCCGTGCCCTCACGATGCTGTCCGCCCTTGCATCCAGCGGCGGGAAGCGCGAGAGCACCAGGCCGTCCAGATGGATCAGGGTGATGGCCATGCCAGGCAATGTGGCCAGCTTGGCGTAGAAGCTCTCGAAATAGCTGAACGGCATGGCCACCAGCACGAAGCCCAGGAGATCCCCCTGGGCACCGAGGATGCGGCGGCCGATCCAGATCCGCCGGCGCATCCCCTCCGGGGTCCCGGGCGGATCGCCGATGATGCGGTCCTCCTCCTCCAAGGACAGCATGCTGGCGATCCAGTCCCGCGACAGGGGCGGCCGCGGCTGGTCCGCTCCCCCCACGCCCAGGACGGCACGGCCCGAGCGGTCATAGACACCGATGGTCTCGATCTGCGGGAGGCCGGCGACCCAGTCCTTGAGGCGCCGCCTCAGCTCCGGCGCGACACTGGCACGCGCGAGGTCATCCACATTCTCCACGCCGCGCTCCCGCAGGCCATCGGTGATGCTCAGGTTGATCAGTTCGATCGACTGGAAGGCCCGGTCCGCCTGATCCGACAGCGCCAGGGCCAGGCGCTCCAGATCCTGCGTCCCGGCGACGAGGGTGCGCTCGCGCAGATCCCGCAGGAGGAGGAAGGTGCCGGCCGCGATGGCCAGCGCCAACGCCAGGCTCCCTGCCAGCAGGAATGCCGCGGAACGGGAGGTCCCGTTCCGGTCCTGCCAGGCGCAGCGATTCATCGGCGTTTCCCCCCACATCGGGAAGGCGGCCGGCCATCGCAGGTTGTGAAGACCTCGCGCTGCCCGATGAAGCGCCCCCGAGAGATGTGAGGAGCGCCCCCAGCAAACTCCCTTGTCAGGAAAGATGCCACCGAAAGTTGCATTTCAGCCCATGTCTGGCACCGAAATTCCATCGCATCAACCTGCGCGCCAGCACCGTCTCCGAGGGCCGCCCGCTACAGGACGGTGCCAGCTTCCGGCGCGGTCAGGGCGGAAAGCACGCCGGTGCGGAAGATCCAGACCGCCTCGTGCATGGCGCGGGCAGCATCGGCCGCGCGCCCTTCCAGCACGGCCAGAAGGAGGTTCTCGGCGACCGGCGTGTCGGAACCGGCCTGCCCCGGTCGGAGCAGCATCATGCGGCGCGATTCGTCCAGCAGGCGGCCGATCTGATGGGACAGGCGCTCGTTTCCGGAGAGACCCGCGACACGTCGGTGGAAATCGTGCCGCGCCTCCAGCCTCTCGACGAGACTCGCCGCCGCCATGGAGCGTTGCCTTGCCTCGGCCAAGGCCGTGTCGCCCGAAGCCACGCGCCCGGCCGCGCGCCGCGCCGCCTCGGGCTCCAGCAGAAGGCGCAGGTCGAAGACCTCGTGGATGTCGCGGATGGTCACCAGCGACACCACCCAGCCACGACGTGGCACGGCCTCGACCAGCCCTTCCTCCGCCAGTCGGGCCAGCGCGGCCCGGATCGGCGCCTTGCCGAGGCCGAGGCGCTGCGCCGTGCTGCCTTCCGCCAGGGTCTCGCCGGGGCGCAGGCGGCAGTCGATGATCTCTCCGCGCAGCCGGTCCATGGCCTGCCGGGTCAGCGAGGCATTCGGCATGTCCGGGGCGGATTCTGTCATGGCGCTGCCTCTCCAACTGACATGTCAGATGAGGATTATCCCGGTTTCCGCCGCGCGCCACAAGAAGGCGGCGGGCCGAGCAAGGAACCGCACGCAAAAAACCCCCGGCACCACGGGCGCCGGGGGTCTTTCGATCCAGAAGGACGAAATCAGTTGTCCTTGAGCACGACCGCCTGACGGCCACGCTGCCCGTCACGGACCTCCAGCGCGACCTTCTGGCCCTGCTGGACATCCTGGACGCCGGCGCGCTGCAGCACGGAGGAGTGCAGGAACACGTCCTGGCCACCATCGTCCGGCGTCACGAAGCCGAAGCCGCGCACCTGGTCGAACCACTTGACGGTGCCGCCGACGGCGTAGGTCGGGCCACCCTCGTCGCGGCCGAAGTCACGGCGCGGCGGCGGACGGTCGCCGAAATTGCCACGCGGCGGGCCGCCACGGTCGCCGAAGCCGCCGCCGCCGAAGCCGCCACGGTCGCCGAAGTCACGGCGGGGCGGACGGTCGCCGAAGTCACGGCGGGGCGGACGGTCGCCGAAGCCGCCGCCGGCATGGCCGCCGGGGCCCTTCTTCAGCTCGGTGATGCGGGTCACCAGGCGGCGTCCCTGGCGGTCCGTGCCGATCTCGCAAACCAGCTTGTCGCCCGTCTCGGGGGGCTCGATGCCAGCTTCGGTCAGGGCCGATGCGTGGAAGAAAACGTCCTGGCCATCGGGGCCAAGCACAAAGCCGAAGCCTTTACGCCCGTTATACCACTTCACCTCGGCCTCGACGGCGCCGGTGCCACCCTGGGGGTCGTTGTCGGGAAACACTGTCTCTTTCGCCTACGCAACTTCCACGGCCCGACGGAATGCAGGACCGGTGCGATGATGGTCGCACGCACTCATGCGGAAATCTAGCCGAAACGACAAAACGCGGGGTAAAGACATGCAATTTTACGCTGCGGATGCTCCGCCGCCAGCCAGGGTGCCGGACGGCTCCCCGGCGTCTCGTGCGGCGGTCCGTCTCCCGGGGCTTTCCGCAAGCGGCCGCGCAGGGCTTCAGCCGGCGTCCAGCACGGCCCGCCTGGCCATCACCGTGACGAGATGCGCCCGGTACTCCGCTCCGCCGTGGATGTCGCTGAGCAGGTCGTCCGGCGGCTGGCGAATCCCCGCCACCGCTTCCGGACTCCAGCCCGCGGCCAGGGCCGCCTCCATCTCCGCCTGCCGGAAGACGCCAGGGCCAGCGCCGTTCACCACCACGCGCACCCCCGCCGGTCCTTTCGCCACGAAGACTCCGGTCAGCACATAGCGCGAGGCCGGGTTGCGCATCTTCGCGTAGCCGGCCTTTTCCGGCACCGGGAAGCGCAGGGCGACGACCAGCTCGTCCGGCTCCAGCGCCGTGGTGAACATGCCCTGGAAGAACTCGTCGGCCCCGATCTCCCGCCGGTCGGTCACGAAGCGGGCGCCCAGCGCCAGGGCGGCGGCCGGATAGTCGGCGGCCGGGTCGTTGTTCGCCAGGCTGCCGCCGATGGTGCCGCGGTTGCGGACCTGCGTGTCGCCCAGATGGCCCGCCATGCGCGCCAGGGCGGGAATCGCCTGCCGCACCACGTCGCTGTCCTGGATGTCCGCATGGCGCGACAGGGCGCCGACGACCAGCGTGTCGCCCTCCCGGCGGATGCCCTTCATCTCGGCGATGCCGGTGAGGTCCACCAGCGAGGAAGGCCGGTTCAGCCGGTGCTTCAGCGCCGGCAGCAGGGTCTGGCCGCCCGAGAGCGCCTTGGCCTCCGGATCGGCCAGGAGCTTCACCGCTTCGGCGAGGGAGGAAGGCTTGTGATAGGCGAAATCGTACATGGTGCCCTCCCCTTACTCGGCCGCCGGGGCAAGGGCCGGCTTGCGGCCGTGCATCACCTGCTGCGCCGCGTCGATCGCCGCCACGATGTTATGATAGCCCGTGCAGCGGCAGAGATTGCCCTCCAGCCCGTGCCGGATCTCCGCCTCGGACAGCCCCTCGGGATGGCGCTTCACCAGGT
Source organism: Roseomonas sp. TAS13 (assembly GCF_001950415.1). Lineage (NCBI taxonomy): Bacteria > Pseudomonadati > Pseudomonadota > Alphaproteobacteria > Acetobacterales > Roseomonadaceae > Roseomonas > Roseomonas sp. TAS13. The sequence continues at coordinate 27,725 of NZ_BDLP01000007.1, read as the reverse complement.
CGATGGCCGACATCACCATGCCCGGCGTGCAGAAGCCGCACTGGAGCGCGTGATGCTCGCGGAAGGCCTCCTGCATCGGATGCAGCGTGCCGTCCGGCCCGGCCAGCCCCTCGATGGTGGTGACCTCGCTGCCCTGCGCCTGCACGGCCAGCACGGTGCAGGACTTCACGCTCTCGCCATCCACATGCACCACGCAGGCGCCGCACTGGCTGGTGTCGCAGCCGACATGGGTGCCGGTCAGGCGCAGCTTCTCGCGCAGCAGCTCCACCAGCAGGGTGCGGCCCTCGACCTCCACCGTATGCGCCGTGCCGTTCACGTTCAGTGACACCTGAAGCATCGCACCCCTCCCCATCCCTGCTGCGTCGGATCGATAGTCGCCATCGGCGATGGCCGGCGAAGATCCCGGCTTTCCGGCAAGAGTCCGGCCCCTGGCGGCCCACGTCAAGCAGGGCATTGATTGAGAGCGATTCTCAGATGAGCGCCGCACCGGCCCGCGCCGCCTGGGAATGGCGGGGCGGGAACGGAAAACGGGCGGAAGAGCCACGGGCCCTCCCCCCGCCGCATCGCGCGCCGGAGCCGCGGGGCCCCGGCCCGGCGTCAGGCTTCAGACATAGGCCGGCACGTTGCGGGCCAGCGGGTTCTGCTCCTCCGGCAGGTCGTGCAGGTGGCAGGCCGCGAAATGCCCGCTCTCCGTCGGCTTCAGCCGCGGCTCGTCGGTGCGGCAGCGGTCGAAGACATAGGGGCAGCGCGTGTGGAAGCGGCAGCCGGAGGGCGGGTTGATCGGGCTCGGCACGTCGCCCTTCAGCACGATGCGCTTGCGCCCGGCACCCGGTTCCGGCACCGGCACGGCGGAAAGCAGCGCCTCCGTATAGGGGTGCTTCGGCGCGGCGAAGAGCTGCCGGCGCGGCGCCACCTCCACCATCTTGCCCAGGTACATGACCGCCACGCGGTGCGTCATGTGCTCGACGATGGCGAGGTCGTGGCTGATGAAGAGCAGCGCCAGGCCGAGCTCCTTCTGCAGGTCCTGCAGCAGGTTCACGATCTGCGCCTTCACCGACACGTCCAGGGCCGAGACCGCCTCGTCGCAGATGATGAGGTCGGGTTCCGCCGCCAGGGCGCGGGCGATGCCGATTCGCTGCCGTTGCCCGCCGGAGAATTCGTGCGGCCAGCGGTTGATGGCGTCGCGCGGCAGGCGGACCGTGTCCATCAGCCTGTAGAGCCGCTTCTCCAGGTCGTCGCCGCTCTTGGCCATGCCGAAGTTGCGGATCGGCTCGGCCAGGATGTCGCGCACCCGCATGCGCGGGTTCAGCGAGGAGAAGGGGTCCTGGAAGACCACCTGCATCCGCCGCCGCATCTTCCGCAGCGTGCCGAGCGGCATGTCGTCGATGCGCTGTCCATCCAGGACCACCTGCCCCTCGGTGATGTCGAAGAGACGCAGGATGGCCTTGCCGACGGTGGACTTGCCGCAGCCGGATTCGCCTACGACGGAAAGTGTCTCGCCCCGGTTCACCGAGAAGGAGACACCGTCCACGGCATAGACATAGCCCTTCACCCCGCCAAGCAGGCCGCCGCGGATGGGATAGTGCTTCTTGAGGTCGATGACCTCCAGGACCGGCGTGCCGCTCATGCCGCGAGCGCCTCCTTCTCCGCATAGTGGCAGGCCGCGAGATGGCCGGGCGCCTTCAGCTCCAGCGCCGGGGCCACCTTGCGGCAGAAATCCGTGGCGTAGGAGCAGCGGCCGGCGAAGACGCAGCCCTGGATCTTCTGCTTCAGGCTGGGCACCAGGCCGGGGATCTCGGCCAGCCGCTCCGTCTCGCCCGTCAGGGAGGAGCCGAGCTTCGGCACGGCGCCGAGCAGGCCCTGGGTGTAGGGATGCTTGGGCGCGCGGAACAGCTCGCCCACCTCCGCCTCCTCCACCTTGCGGCCGGCATACATGACGATCACCCGCTCCGCGACCTCGGCCACCACGCCCAGGTCATGGGTGATCAGCACGATGGCCGCGCCGACCCGGTGCTTCAGGTCGCGCATCAGGTCGAGGATCTGCGCCTGGATGGTCACGTCGAGCGCGGTGGTCGGCTCGTCGGCGATCAGCAGCTTCGGATTGCAGGCCAGCGCCATGGCGATCATGACGCGCTGGCGCATGCCGCCGGAGAGCTGGTGCGGGTACTCCTTCACCCGCCGCTCCGGCGCCGGGATGCCGACCAGCTTCAGCATCTCGATGGCGCGCGCCTCCGCCTGCCTGCGGTTCATGCCCTGGTGCAGGCGCAGGCTTTCGCCGATCTGCTTGCCGATGGTCAGCACCGGGTTCAACGAGGTCATCGGCTCCTGGAAGATCATGCTGATCTCGTTGCCACGGATGGCGCGCATCTCGTGGTCCTGGAGCTTCAGCAGGTCCTTGCCCTCGAAGCGGACGGAGCCGGCGATCCGGCCCGGCGGCTCGGGGATGAGCCGCAGGATGGACATGGAGGTGACCGACTTGCCGCAGCCGGACTCGCCCACGATCGCCACCGTCTCGCCGGCATTGACGTGGAAGCTCAGCCCGTCGACGGCGCGGTTCACGCCGCCGTCGGGGGTGCGGAAATGGGTCTGGAGGTTCTCGACTTCGAGCAGGGCCATGTCAGGTCAGATCCTCTTGGCCGCGCGCGGGTCGAGCGCGTCGCGCAGGCCGTCGCCCAGCAGGTTCACCGCCAGCACGGAGATGGACAGGAACAGGGCCGGGAAGAAGACGATATAGGGCTTCACCTGCCAGAGGGCGCGGCCCTCGGCCATGATGTTGCCCCAGGACGGGATGATCGGCGGCGTGCCGGCGCCGATAAAGGACAGGCTCGCCTCGATCAGCATGGCGGCGGCGCAGATATAGGTCGCCTGCACGGTCATGGGCGCGATGGTGTTGGGCAGGATGTGGCGCCAGATGATCACCGGCGTGCGGGTGCCCGAAGCGACGGCCGCGTCCACATAGGGCTGCTCGCGCAGCGAAAGCACCACGCCGCGCACGAGGCGCGAGACGCGCGGGATCTCGGCGATGGTGATGGCCAGCACCACGTTGCCGACCGAGCCGCGGCTGAGCGCCATCAGCGCGATGGCCAGCAGGATCGAGGGGATGGACATCAGCCCGTCCATCACCCGCATGATGATGCTGTCCGCCCAGCGCACGAAGCCGGCGAAGAGGCCGATGGCCAGGCCGATCACCGAGGCGAAGAAGGCCGTCGCGAAGCCCACGATCAGCGAGACGCGGGTGCCGTAGAGCACGCGCGAATAGACGTCGCGCCCCAGCATGTCGGTGCCGAACCAGTACATGGCCGAGGGCTCGCGCGTGCGGCGCGCCGGAGCCAGGGCGGTCGGGTCCACCGTCCAGAGATAGGGGGCGAAGACGGCGACGAAGACCAGCAGGGCGAGCAGGAAGCCGCCCAGGGCGATGGTCGGGTAGCGCCGGATGAAGCCGATCGCGCCCTTGCGGACCTTGGCGACCGGCATGACGTCCGGCATCGGCGGCGCGGCCGCGGTGCTCCGCGGCTCGAGGACGGAGGTGCTCAATAGCGGATCCTCGGATCGAACAGGGTGTAGAGCAGGTCGATGCAGAGATTGACCAGCACGTAGGTGAAGGAGAAGAGCAGCACGACGCCCTGGATGATCGGGTAGTCGCGGCGCAGGATCGCATCCACCGTCAGGCGGCCGAGGCCGGGTATGGCGAAGACGCTCTCGGTGATCACCGCGCCGCCGATCAGCAGGGCGATGCCCAGGCCGATCACCGTCACGATGGGCACGGCGGCGTTCTTCAGCGCGTGCAGGAACAGGATGCCCGTCTGGCCGACGCCCTTGGCGCGGGCGGTGCGGACGTAGTCCTGCTGCAGCACCTCCATCATCGTGGCGCGGGTGATGCGGGCGATCAGCGCGATATAGGCGCTGCCCAGCGCCAGGGACGGCAGGATCAGGTTGGCGAACCAGGGGCCGATGCCCTGGGACAGCGGCGTGTAGCCCTGCACCGGCACCCAATCCAGGCGCAGCGCGAAGAAGTAGGCGAGCAGGTAGCCCACCACGAAGGTCGGCACCGAGAAGCCCAGCACCGCGAAGCCCATCACGAAGCGGTCGATCCAGGACCCTGCCTTCCAGGCCGCGACCACGCCCATCGGCACGGCGATGGTGATGGCGATCAGCAGCGTCAGCACCATCAGCGACAGCGTCGGCTCGATGCGCTGCGCGATCATCGTGCTGACCGGCAGGTTGGTGAAGATCGAGGTGCCGAGGTCACCCTGGATGATGTGCCAGGCCCATTCGCCGAAGCGCACCAGGAAAGGGCGGTCCAGGCCGAGCGTGGCACGGATGCGCTCCACATCGGCAGGCGTCGCCTGGTCGCCGGCGATCACCGCGGCCGGATCGCCCGGCGCGAAGTAGAGCAGCGAGAAGACGAAGAGCGCGACGATCACCATCACGGGGATCGTCGCCACGATTCGACGGAGGATATACGAGAACATGGACCCTTATGCCTTGGAAACGCCCCAGAAGACAGGGAACGGCGCCTGCACCACGCCGGAAACGTTCCGCCGCCATGCCTGGTAGGACAGGAAGAACCCGGTGGGGGCGTAGAGGCCCGCCTCCACCGCCGCGATGTTGAGCTTGTCGATGGCCGCCTTCTCGGCCGCGAAATCCGGCGCGGCGAACCACGCGTCGCGCGCCGCCTCGACCGCATCCGACTTCGGCCAGCCGAACCAGGCAGCGTCGCCATTGGCGCGGATCGGCGTATAGGCGGCCGGGTTGATGCAGTCTCCGCCGGCATGCCAGGTGTGGAACATGTTCCAGCCGCCCTGGCCCGGCGGCCCCTTCACCGCGCGGCGGGCACCCACCGTGCCCCAGTCCGTCGCCACGAAGTCGAGCTTGAAGCCGATGCGTTGCAGCAGGTCGGCGGTGACGTCGCCCTGCGCCTTGGTGATCGGCTGGTCCTGCGCCACGATGCAGGTGACGGGGCGGCCGTCATAGGAGGAGGAGGCGAGCAGCTTCCGCGCCGCCTCGATGTTGCGCATCTTCAGGATCTCGCCGCCCGCCTCGGTGTAGAGCGGCGTGCCGGGGGTGAAGTAGCCGGCCATCGGCTTCCACAGGCTGTCGTCGTCGCCGACGATCGCCTTCATGTAGTCCTCCTGGTTCATCGCCATCATCACCGCATGGCGCACCTTCACGTCGTCAAAGGGCGGCTGGGTGTGGTTGAACCGGAAGTTGCCGATGTTGCCGAGCGGATCGGCGATATCGACCATGACGTTGCGGTTGGCCTTCAGCATCGGGATCAGGTCGCTGATCGGGCTTTCCCACCAGTCGATCTCGCCGTTCTGCAAGGCGCTGGAGGCCGTCGCCGCGTCGGGCATGACGATCCACTCGATCCGGTCGACCAGGGCCTGCTTGCCGCCCGCCAGCCAGGAGCCCGGCTCCTGCCGCGGCCTGTAGTCGGCGAACTTCGCGAAGACCGCCCTGGCGCCCGGCACCCATTCCTCCCGCATGAAGCGGTAGGGGCCGGAGCCGACGTATTCCTTGATCTGCTCGAAGGGGTCGGTCTTCGCGATCCGCTCCGGCATGATGAAGGAGCAGGGTGCGTTCACCTTGCCCAGGGCGAGCAGCATCTTGGGATAGGGCTTCTTCAGCGACCAGCGGATGGTGCGGTCGTCCACCGCCACCAGCTCGTTCTGCTGCGCCCGGATCATCTGCCCCATCGGGTCGCGCACCGCCCAGCGGTTCAGGCTGGCCACCACATCCTTCGCCAGCACCGGCGTGCCGTCGTGGAACGTCAGCCCGTCGCGCAGGCGGAAGGTCCAGACCAGCCCGTCGGAGGAGACCTCCTCGCTTTCCGCCATCTGCCGCTGCGGCTGCAGCTTGCTGTCCACGCCATAGAGCGTGTCCCAGACCAGGGTGGCGGCGTTGCGCACCACATACTGGGTGCCCCAGATCGGATCGAAATTGGCAAGGTTTGCCTGGGGAACGAAGCGCAGGGTCTTCGCGGCCGCACCCTGCGCCAGCGCGGGGGCGGAAAGGCCCGCCGTCGCGGCAACGATGCCTAATCCGGCGCCAGTCCTCAGGAACGAACGTCGATGCATCGAAAGCGAATCTCCTAAGCGGCGCCCGGGAGAGCGGCCATGTGGAAAAGGCTCCGTGCAGGAACGGCGGACGCCATGCCTGTTGGAACCTCGCCATGAGCCAGCACAATGCATGCCACTCCCGGACCTCCCCCCGCCTGGACCGGTCGCTTGGCCGGAGAAGCGTTATTTTCCTTGCGGCGAGCCTAACACGGGACGCCCCGGTCTCCGCGAGAGGAAAACAGGCGCCGGATCACGGGAAAATGTCATCCGTATTGCGGAAACGTGACGAAAATTCGATCTGATGCTTCAGCCGATAGCTGAAGTCAGCCGCGCAACCCGTTGATGATGCAGAAAACAGGTGCGAATGCGGGGTGGCACCCATCATGCCCGGCCCCTGGCCCGGCCTTCCCGCGGGAAGGCCGGGTGGCCGAGGTCAGGCCGTGCGCTGCACGTTCCAGAACAGCGGCATGCCCTTCAGCACGCCACTCAGCGTGCGGCGGTAAGCCGTGGCCTGGAAGTACTGGCCCAGCGGCAGGTAGGGCACGTCCTCGAAGGCCTGCTTCTGGACCTCGGCCGCGAGCTTCTTCTGCGCCTCCAGGTCCGGCGCCTCCAGCCAGGCGGCGCGCAGCTCCTCCAGCTTCGGTGCGGTCGGCCAGCCGAACCAGGCCTTCTCGCCATTGCCGCGCAGGGACTGGCTGACAGCGGGGTTGAACATGTCCAGCCCGGCCCAGAAGGTGAAGAAGATGCTCCAGCCGCCCTTGGACGGTGCCTCGCGGCTGGCGCGGCGCTGCACCACCGATCCCCAGTCGGTGGAGATGAACTCCACCTCCATGCCCGCCTTCTTGAACATGTCGGCGCCGACCTGGGCGAGCGCGTTCAGCGAGGGGAAGTCGGAGGCGGCGATCAGGGTGATCTTCTCGCCCTTGTAGCCGGCGGCCTTGAGATCGGCCTTCACCTTGTCGTAGTCGCGCGGGCTGGTCAGCGCCTCCATCCCGACATCGCTGGCCATCGGCGTGTCCGGCGGGAAGAAGCCGACATTGTCGCGCCACAGGCTGCGGTCGTCGCCGATCACCGCCGACATGTAGTCCGCCTGGTTCACCGCGCCGAGCAGGGCGCGGCGGATGGCCGGGTTGTTGAAGGGCGGGTGCAGGTGGTTGAAGCGGCAGATCGCCACCAGCCCGGTCGGGTCGGGGATCTCGACCACGATGTTGCGGTCCTTGCGCAGCACCGGCTGCAGGTCGGCGGTGGGCTGCTCCCACCAGTCCATTTCGCCATTGGTCAGGGCGTTGGAGGCGGTGGCCGCGTCCGGCATCACCGTCCATTCGATCCGGTCGAAATGCGCCAGTTTCGGCCCGACGGTCCAGTTCGGCGTGCCGTCCTTGCGCGGCACATAGCCCTCGAAGCGCTTGTAGACGATCTTCGAGCCCGGCACCCGCTCCTCCGGCACCCACTGGAAGGGGCCGGAGCCGATGACCTCCTTCACCGGCGTGGCGGGGTCGGTCTTGGCGATGCGCTCCGGCATGATGAAGCAGATCGGGGTGGAAGGCTTGCCCAGCGCGTCGAAGAGCAGCGGGAAGGGCTTCTTCAGCCGGAAGAGGATGGTCTTCTCGTCCGGTGCCGAGAGCTCCTCCGTCACCGCCATCAGGGCCTGGCCCAGCGCGTCGCGCGCCGCCCAGCGGCGGATGGAGGTGACGCAGTCCACCGCCTTCACCGGCTGGCCGTCATGGAACTTCAGCCCGTCGCGCAGGGTGATGGTGACGCGGCGGCCGTCCTCCTCGACCTTGTGGCCCTCGGCCATCTGCGGCTGCGGCTTGTAGTCCTCGTCATAGCCATAGAGCGTGTCCCAGACGAGGAAGCCGTGGTGGCGGGTGACATAGGCGGTGGTGACGATCGGATCGACCACGGCGAGGTCGGCCTGCGGGATGAACTTCAGCACGCGCGGCGCGGCGGCCGGTGCGGCCGCTCCCGGCGCGGCGGCCGGGGCCGCGGGCGCCGGCCTGCCCGCCTGGGCATGGCCGTTCTTCGGCAGGGCGGAGGCCATTCCGGCCAGGGCGACGCCGGCCAGCAGATCACGGCGGAACATCGGACAACCTCTCCAGATGTCGGGTTTGTCAGGAAAGGAAGCCCGCCCCCGGACGCGGCGCAAGCCCCCGCCCCCGTAACGGATCGTATTCCCCGCCGCCGGCCGGCCGGGTGCCGGGCGCTTGGCTTTCGCGCGCCGCTCGCCTATTGCCCTGCGGCATGGAGGCCAGCCTTGCCACGAACGACCGAAACGGCCCGGGGCCCCGGGCCGTGCTGAGGCAGATGTGGCGCTTCGGCGTGGTCGGCGGCATCGGATTCGTGGTCGATTCCGCGGTGCTCATGGCCGCCATCGCCCTTGGCGCCGGCCCCTATGGCGGACGGGTGCTGTCCTATCTCGCGGCGGCCACCACCACCTGGGCGCTGAACCGGGCCTGGACCTTCCGCGGCCGCGGCGCCGGGCCGGCGCACCGGCAATGGGCGCGCTTCCTCCTGGTGAACCTCGTCGGCTTTGCCCTGAACTACGGAACCTACGCCCTGCTCCTCTCCAACATGCCGCTGGTCGCGGCGCACCCCGTGCTCGGCGTGGCCGCCGGCGCGCTGGCCGGCATGGGCGGGAACTTCGCCCTGTCCCGCCGCTTCGTCTTCACCGACCGATGACGGAACCCCGCATCGCCGTGCTCGTCCCCTGCCGGGACGAGGAAGCCGCCGTGGGCGAGGTGGTGCGCGGCTTCCGCGCCGCCCTGCCCGGCGCCACCGTCTATGTCTATGACAACAACAGCACCGACCGGACGCGGGAGGTCGCCGCCGCCGCCGGGGCGGTGGTTCGTTCGGAGAGCCAGCCCGGCAAGGGCAGCGTGGTGCGGCGGATGTTCGCCGACATCGAGGCGGACGCCTATGTGCTGGTGGACGGCGACGGCACCTACGACGCCTCGGCGGCCCCGGAGATGGTGCGCCGGCTGCTGGAGGAGCGGCTGGACATGGTCACCGCCATCCGGGTGGACGAGAGCGTCGGCGCCTATCGCCCCGGACACCGCTTCGGCAACCTGATGCTGACCGGCATGGTCCGGCTGGTCTTCGGCAACCGGATCACCGACATGCTCTCGGGCTACCGCACCTTCTCGCGGCGCTTCGTGAAATCCTTTCCTGCCCTGGCGCATGGCTTCGAGACGGAAACCGAGTTCACCGTCCATGCCCTGGAGCTCCACCTCCCGGTCGGGGAACTGCCGACCCCGTATCGCGAGCGGCCGGCCGGTTCCGCCTCCAAGCTGCACACGATCCGCGACGGCGTCCGCATCCTGGGCACCATCGCCGCCCTGGTGCGGCGTGAGCGCCCCCTGCCCTTCTTTGGCGGCCTGGCCGCCCTGCTGCTGTTGCTGGCGGCGCTGCTGATGATCCCGGTGCTGGAGACCTATCTGGAAACCGGGCTGGTGCCCCGCATGCCGAGCTTCCTGGCATCGGTCGGGCTGACCATCCTCGCCTGGCTGTCGATCGCCTGCGGCCTGATCCTCGACACCGTCACCCAGGGACGGCGGGAGGCCAAGCGGATGGCATATCTTTCGATTCCGTCACGATATTGATTCCATCGCAAAATTAATACAAACTTCCGCGAGGGTTAATTATACTGGCGGTTGTACTCTTTAACCTTCGGGAACCTGTTCGTTGGTATTGGACTACCCCGCGTACCGCCGTGATCCCGCTTCTTCCCCGGAAAGGAATTCCGCATGACGCCTCCCAAGGAGATCCGGGAAAAGGACACGGTGTTATCGCGGGCACTGGCCGCCTGCCGGCAGCAGTTCATCGGCGTGGCGCTGTTCAGCGGCGTGGTGAACGTGCTGCAGCTCACGATCTCGCTCTACATGATGCAGGTCTTCGACCGCGTCCTGGCGACGCGCAGCACCGACACGCTGCTCTGGCTGACCGTGGTCGCGGGCAGCGCGATCCTGCTGCTGGCGGTGCTGGAGGGTGTGCGCGGGCAGGTGATGCAGCGGGCCGCCGGCTGGATCGAGGCCCGGGTGGCGCCCGAAGGCTTCCTGCGCGCCCTGGAGGCGCAGCTTCGCGGCCGGACCTACCGCACCGAGGCGCTGCGGGACCTTTCCCTGGCGCGCAACTGGCTCGGCAGCCCAGCGGCGCTCGCCCTCTATGACGTGCCCTGGGTGCCCATCTACCTCGCCGTGATCTTCCTGCTGCACCCGCTGCTCGGGGCCGTGGCGCTGGGCGGTGCCGTCCTGCTCTTCGTACTGACCCTGCTGGGCGAGGCGGTGACCTCGCCGCTGCTGAAGCAGGCGGGCACGGCCAGCCTGCTCGCCAACCGCCGGGCGGAGATGCTGATCCGCAATGCCGAGGTGATCGACAGCATGGGCATGGCCCCGGCCGTGCTGCGCCGCTGGCGGGAGGCCGTGGCCGACGGCACGCCGCAGCAGGAGCGCGCGGCGAACCGGGCGGCGCTGCTGATGTCGGTAACGAAGTTCACCCGGCTTGCCCTGCAGATCGCCATCCTGGGCCTGGGCGCCTGGCTGGTGCTGCGGCAGGAGCTGACCTCCGGCGCCTCCATCGCGGGCTCGATCATCATGGGCCGCGCCCTGGCGCCGGTGGAGCAGGTGATCGCCGGCTGGAAGGGCCTGGTGCAGGTGCGCCAGGCGTTGCAGCGGCTGAAGACCTTCCTGGCGCTGCCGCGCCTGCGCCCCGCGGGCATGCCGCTGCCGGAGCCCAAGGGCCGGCTGGTGGCGGAGCGCCTCGCCTATGCGCCGCCGGGCCAGACGGCCGCGGTGATCAAGGGGCTGAACTTCGCGATCGAGGCCGGGGAGAGCGTGGCCATCATCGGCCCCTCCGCCGCCGGCAAGACCACGCTGGTCCGCCTGCTGATCGGCACGCTGGCGCCCAGCGCCGGGGCCGCGCGGCTGGACGGGGCGGATGTCTCCACCTGGCTGCGCGAGGATCTCGGCCGCCACCTGGGCTACCTGCCGCAGGATGTGGAGCTCTTCGAGGGCAGCGTCTTCCGCAACATCGCCCGCATGGGCGAGGCGGAGCCGGAGGACGTCTTCGCCGCGGCGAAGCTGGCCGGCTGCCATGAGATGATCCTGCGCCTGCCCCAGGGCTACGACACCGAGGTCGGCGAGGCCGGGCAGCAGCTTTCCGGCGGCCAGCGCCAGCTGGTGGGCCTGGCCCGCGCGCTCTTCGGCCAGCCGAAGCTGCTGGTGCTGGACGAGCCCGACAGCAGCCTGGACGGCGATGCCGAGGCGCGCCTGCTCCATGCCCTGCGCGAACTGCGGGAGCGTGGCACCACCGTGGTGCTGGTGAGCCACCGCCCGGTCCTGGTCCAGGGCGTGGACAAGGTGATGCTGCTGCGCGACGGGCAGATCGATGCCTTCGGCCCGCGGCAGGAAGTGCTGAACCGCGTCATGGGGCCGCGCCCGGCCGTGGCCGCACCGCGCAACCCCGCTTCCCTGCCCGGCCAGCCTGGAGTTGCCGCATGAGCGCGAATATCGCCCTGCCGCCCGGCGGCGGCCCCCTGACCCCGGCCTCCGCGGGCCATCCCGGCCTGCCGGAACTGGTGCTGGACCTGCCGCGCCCCCGCACGCGCGGGCCGATGCTGCTCGGCATCGCCAGCATCGCGCTGTTCGTCGGCGGCTTCGGCACGTGGTCCTTCACCGCCCCCTTGAGCGAGGCCGCCATCGCCCCCGGCGTCATCAAGGCCGAAGGCAACCGCCGCGCCGTGCAGCACCTGGAAGGCGGAATCGTGCGCGAGATCCTGGTCCGCGACGGTGACGAGGTGAAGGCCGGGCAGGTCCTGATGCGGCTGGACGACACCCAGTCCGATGCCACGCTGGAAAGCTCGCGCGGCACGCGCTGGGCGCTGATGGCGCAGGCGGCCCGGGACGCGGCCGAGGTGGCGGGCGCCACGACCGTCGCCTATCCGGCGGAACTGCTCTCGTCCGACGATCCTCGCGCGCGGGAGGCGATGACGGGGCAGAGCATCCTCTTCGCCAGCCGCCTCGCCAGCCTGGCCAGCCAGATCCAGGTGCTGGAGTCCCGGCTGGGCCAGTACAGCGCCTCCATCCTGTCCAGCCGGGCCCAGATCACCAGCCAGCAGCGCCAGCTCGACCTGCTGCGGCGCGAGGAAACGGATGTGCGGGCGCTGGTGGCGCAGGGGCTGGAGCGGATGCCGCGGCTGCTGGGCCTGCAGCGCCAGATCGCCTCGGCCGAGGGCAATATCTCCGACCTGCAGGGGCAGGTCGAGCGGGCCGAGGCCCAGATCGCCGAAACCCGGAACCAGCTCCGCAACACCCGCGACCAGCGCGTGCAGGAAGCCTCCACCGATGCGCGGGAGGTCGATACCAAGCTTCGGGAGCTGGAGGAGCGCATCCGCGCCGCGCAGGACGTGTCCACACGCCGCGAGATCCTGGCGCCGGTCGATGGCGTCGTGATCAACAGCCATTTCTTCAACGCCGGCGCCGTGGTGAAGCCCGGCGACACGGTGCTGGAGATCGTGCCCGAGCGCGACCGGCTGGTGGCGGAGGTGAAGGTCTCGCCCACCGACATCGACGTGGTCCATAACGGGCTGGAGGCCGAGGTCCGGCTGCCGGCCTTCAAGCAGCGTCTGGTGCCCTATCTGCACGGCCACGTCACCTTCGTGGGCGGCGACGTGAACCAGGAGCCGCAGCGTGGCACCGAATACTACCGCGCGCAGATCGTGATCGAGCAGGACCAGCTCGCCAAGCTGGAGAATGTCTCGCTGAAAGCCGGCATGCCGGTGGAGGCGCAGATCAAGATCGGCGAAAGGAGCTTCTTCCGCTACATGATGCAGCCTCTGATCGACAGCTTCCACAGGGCCTTCCGTGAGCAGTAGCAACAAGCCGGCCCCGGCCGCACATCCCTGCATCTTCAGCGACGGGATCATCGATGCCCAGGTGCGCCACGGCGTGGCGCGCTTCACCCTGGGCCAGACCGGAACGGACGGCCAGCTCGCCCCGGCGGGCCAGCTCGTCCTGCCGCTGACTCAGCTTCCCAACCTGATCGGCAGCATCACGCGGCTGCTGCAGGAGCTTGAGGCGCGCGCCCGGCAGGCGCAGCAGCAGCAGGGCACGGCGGCGGCGGCCGAACCGGCTCCGCCAGCCGGGGGCGCCTTCCGCTTCTCCACGGACTGAGGCTTCCGGGCGCCCCTGGTGGCGGGGCGCCCGATCCCGGCCCCTATTCCCGCTCGTCGCGCATCCGCATGGCCAGGACGGGGTCGTCGCTGGCCATCGCATCCACACCCAGATCCAGCATGCGGCCGATGCTGTCCGCGTGGTTGCCGCCCCAGACGGCGACCCGCAGGCCGGCCGCGCGCAGGCCCGCTACCAGCTCCGCATCCATCACGCTGGCATGGGTCTCCACCATGGAAAGCCCATGGGCCCGCGCCACGCCGATGATCCCCGGCAGGCCGAGGCCTTCCAGCATGGCCGGGTCGAAGAGCCAGGCGACATGGTCGAAGCCGCCCGCCGCCTGGGCCGCGGCGGCGGTGGGCGCATGGAAGGCGATGATGCCGCAGCGCCGCCGCATCCCATGCCGGTCCAGGATCGGGAGCGCCACCTCCAGGAGGCCGGGATAGGGCCTTCCCCGCGCATCGGTCTTGAGCTCCACCTGCAGGCCGCAGGAGGATGAGGCGACCAGCTCGGCCACATCCTTCAGGTGGGGGATGCACGCGCCGCCCGCCCCACGCAGGCGGAGGCGGGTCAGCTCCTCCGCCGTATGCTCGGCCAGCAGGCCCTGTCCCTCGGAGGTCCGCTCCAGCCTGGCGTCATGGAGCACGATCGGCTGTCCATCAACCGACAGGTGTATATCGCACTCGCAAAATTCAACCTTGAGATGAGTTGCGCTGCGAAACCCGTCAATACTGTTCTCGGGCCACAAAAATGCACCGCCGCGATGCCCGATGATTTTTGTCATAGGCAGCATTTTCTCCCATCTTCTTGAAAGGGTGGAACTGGATGCGCATTGGGCCTATTCGTATTCTCACCTGCCCTGAAGCGTGGAACGTGGTGAGATGTCGCTCATTCTGGTTCTGTATGACTTGCCACAAGGCGCGACCGAGGTTCTGGAACAGGCGATCTGGGAAGTCTCGGAAAGCCACTGGATCGCCAATGCGAACGCTCTCTTTGTTTCGAGCGACATGTCGGTGAGCTACCTTTCCCAGCATCTTCGTGGCGCCCTGCGGCGCAACGGGATCGCCGGGCCGATCCTGGTGATGCGCATGGCGGAAGATATCGCCACGGACGGCCTGCCGCCGGATGCCGCCTCCTGGCTGCGGCAGCAGGTGGAACTCCCCATGCCACGAGGCGCCCGGGCGAACTGAGGCCCGGCCCGCGCGACGGGCCGCCATGGCTCATGGCAGTGAGGCCAGGCGCCCGGCCAGGGCCTCGAAGAACGGCTCAGGGTCCAGTGTCTCCGCGACGTGGATGTTCGGCGGCTGGCGCATCCGGTTCCAGCGGTCGATATGCGTGCGCCCCCGGCCGATGCCGGTGCCGCATTCCACCTCCACCCAGGCTTCCCGAAGGCCGAAGAGTTCCGGCCACAGCACCAGCGCGACGGCGCAGGGGTCGTGCAGCGGAAAGCCGCGATGCCCGAAGCGGCGCGAGGCCGGCACGCCGCGCAGGATGGCGCAGGCGGCCTCCAGGCAGGTCCCCTTCCCCATCCCGGCCAGCCGCTCCACCACCGCGGGGGTGACGAAGGCCTGGGCGGTGAGGTCCAGCGTCACGAGGCTGACCGGCAGGCCGGTGGCGACCAGGGCGGCCAGGGCCTCGGGGTCGGAGGCAGCGTTGAACTCCGCCGAGGGGGTCCAGTTCCCTTCGCCCCAGGCACCGGTCATCAGCACGATCTCGCGCACACGGTCGTGCAGGTCCGGCTCGGCCAGGAGGGCCAGGGCGAGGTTGGTGGCCGGTGCCAGTCCGACCAGCGTCACCTCGCCCGGGGCGGCGTGGCGCAGCAGGTCCCGGATGGCATCCGCCGCCCGGCCCGGCGCGGCGGGCGGGCCTTCCGGCAGGCGCACCCCGGCGAGGCCATCCGCCGCATGCACCGCCGTCTCGGAACGGAATTCCCCCAGCAGCGGGCGGCGGGCACCGCCCACCACCGGCACGGCCCGCCCGGCCAGCCCGACAATGGCGCGGGCATTGGCGAGCGTCCGCTCCAGCCCGACATTGCCGCCGCAGACCGTCACCAGCCGGACATCCAGCTCCGGCGAGGCGAGCGCCAGCCAGAGCGCCAGCGCGTCGTCCGTGCCGGGGTCGCAGTCGATGACGGTGGCGCGGGGTGGGTTCATCCCAGTTCCGCCTCGACCAGGCTGCACCAGTAGGCGGCGCCATGCGCCAGGATCTCGTCGTTGAAATCGTAATGCGGGTTGTGCTGGTAGCCTTCGGGATGGCGCGGCGCGCCCATGCCGATGAAGGCGAAGGCGCCGGGACGTTCCAGCAGCATGAAGGCGAAGTCCTCGCCCGGGGTGATCGGCTCGGGATCGTCGTCCACCAGGACCTCGCCCACCGTGGCGCGGGCGGCACGCAGCGCGACCTGCACCTGCTCCGCATGGTTCACCGTGGGCGGCGTGCCGTGGATGTAGCGGGCCTCCACCGTCACCTCGTGCGTGGCGGCGATGTTCTCCGCGATGGCCAGGATGCGGCGCTCCAGCAGCGCGCGTTCCTCGTTGCGGAAGGCGCGGGCGGTGCCGCGCACCACCACCTTCGCCGGGATCACGTTCGGTGCCTTGGCATCGCCGGCCGCGATATGGCCGACGCTGACCACGCCGCTCTGCAGGGGATCGATGTTGCGCGCGACGATGCTGTGCAGGGCGGTGACGAACTGCGCCGCCGCCAGCGTGGCATCCGCCGCCAGGTGCGGCCGCGCGCCATGTCCGCCCTTGCCGGTGAAGACGGCCTCCCAGGTATCGGCGCTGGCCAGGGCGCGGCTGCGCGGCACGGCGATGCTGCCCACCGGCATGTCGAGCATGTTGTGCAGGCCATAGACCGCATCGACGGGGAAGGTCTCGAACAGCCCTTCCCGGATCATGCGGTCGGCGCCGCCGAGCCCTTCCTCGGCGGGCTGGAAGACGAAGTGCACCGTGCCGGAGAAGCGGCCCGGGTTCCGCGCCAGCCACTTCGCGGCGCCAAGCAGCATGGCGGTGTGGCCGTCATGGCCGCAGGCATGCATCGTGCCGGGCGCCCCGCTGGCATAGGGAAGCCCCGTCACCTCGCCCATCGCCAGCGCGTCCATGTCGGCACGCAGCCCGATGGCCCGGTTGCCGCCGCCGCTGCTCCCCTTGCCACGCAGCGTGCCGACCACGCCGGTTCCGCCCAGCCCCTCGGTCACCTCGATCCCGGCCTCGCGCAGTTCCTTCGCCACCAGCGCGGCGGTGCGCGTCTCCTCGAAGCCGAGCTCCGGATGGGCATGGATGTCGCGGCGCCAGGCGGTCATCGCCGGGGCGAGAGGGGCGAGATCCTCCGGTGAGGGCATAATTCGTCTCCAGACTGGATAGCGGGCTTGCTTTCCGGCGCCGGGCGGTATCATGCCACGCGCCAGACATCACTGCCACCGGACCACCCGCCATGCGCCTTCCACGCCTCCGCGACGCCCTTCTCGCCACCACCCTCCTGGCCGGCGCGGTGCTGGCGGTCGCGGCACCGGCCGCGGCCCAGGGGGGAGGCCAGGAACAGGACACGCTGCGCATCGGCATGGAGGCCGGGCCGACCAGCATCGATCCGCATTTCGCCAGCGTCATTACCAACTACGCCTATGGGCGCCACTACTTCCAGCCGCTGATGGAACAGGATGCGCGGCAGGTCCTGCGTCCGGCGCTGGCCACCGAATGGCGCGCGGTGGACGACCTGACCTGGGAAATCAGGCTGAACCCCGCGGCGCGCTTCCAGGACGGCACGCCGGTGACGGTGGACGATGTCGCCTTCACCATCGCCCGCGCCGGCGACGTGCCGAACTCGCCCTCCTCGCTCAACACCTATACCCGCCCCGTGAAGTCGGTGGAGCAGGTGGACGCGCACACGCTGCGCATCCACACCCATGCGCCGACGCCACTGATGGCGAACTACCTCTCCATGGTGATGATCCTCGCCAAGCACGCGGCGGAGGGGCTTTCCACCGCCGATTTCAACGCCGGCAAGGGCATGATCGGCACCGGTCCCTACCGCTATGTCTCCTGGACGCCCGGCGGCGTGGCGGTGATGGAGCGCTACGAGGAATTCGCCGGACCGAAGCCCGCCTTCCGGCGGGTCGAGTTCCGCCCCATCGCCAATGCCGGCGCCCGCACCGCCGCGCTGCGCGCGGGCGATGTGGACCTGATCGAGATCGTGCCGACCGACCAGTTCGACCGCTTCAGCAAGGACCCGGCCTTCGCCACCGCCGTCAGCCCCTCCAACCGGCTGATGTTCCTGACGCTGGACAGCGACCGCGAGGTGACGCCGCACATCGCCGGCCGTGACGGCAAGCCGATCCCCAACCCGTTGCGCGACGTGCGGGTGCGCAAGGCGCTGTCCATGGCGATCAACCGGGAGGCGCTGGTCTCGCGCGTCATGCAAGGCCAGGGCCTGCCGACCAACGACCTCGCCCCGCCGGGCTACTTCGGTGCCTCGCCCGAACTGGCGAAGCCGCAGACCTTCGACCTGCCGGGCGCGAAGAAGCTGCTGGCCGAGGCGGGCTATCCGGAAGGCTTCGCGGTGCAGATCAACGGGCCGAACGACCGCTACGTGAATGACGAGCAGGTGGTGCAGGCGGTCGGCCAGATGTGGAGCCGCGCCGGCCTCGTCGCCACGGTGGAGACGCGGCCGCGCGGCACCTGGCTGAGCGAGTCGGCGCAGTTGAAGTACTCGGTGAACCTGTCCGGCTTCTCGCCCAATCCGGAGGTGCTGGGGATGCTGGAGGCGCTGATCCACACGGTGGACCCGTCGCGCGGCTTCGGCCCCGCCAATCGTGGCCGCTTCAGCAATGCCGCGATCGACCGGCTGATCGAGCAGGCCCGCACCACCATGGACGACGGGGAGCGCGAGCGCATCAGCCGCGAGGCCACGCGCATGGCGGTCGTCGAACAGCAGGCGCTGATCCCGCTCTATTTCCAGACCAACACCTGGGCGATGCGGAAGGGCCTGCGCTACGAGGCCCGCACCGACGAGATGACGCTCGCCACCAGCGTGGGCAAGGCGCCCACGGGGAACGGGCAGTGAGCTTCGCCCCCGAAGCCCCCATTCCCACGGAGACCCGCCGCCGCGCCGTGCGGGCGGCGCAGGGCAAGGCCCCCTTCGACCTGCTGCTCACCGGTGGCACGCTGGTGGATGTCGCGACCGGCGAGCTGCGCGCGGCGGATGTCGGGCTGGTGGGCGGGCTGATCGCTTCGGTGCATCCGCCCGGCACGCGCGCCGATGCGGCGGAGACCCACGACGTGACGGGCCGCTTCCTGGCGCCCGGCTTCGTGGACAACCACCTGCATTTCGAATCCTCCTTCATGGCGCCGGTGGACTATGCCGCGACCGTGGTGCCGCACGGCGTCACCACCACCGTCTGGGACCCGCACGAGCTGGCCAACGTGCTGGGCGTCCCGGGGGTGCGCTGGGCGGTGGAGTCCGCGCGGGGCCTGCCGCTGCGCGTGCTGATCGCCGCCCCGTCCTGCGTCCCCTCCGCGCCCGGGCTGGAGGTGGCGGGGGCCGAGATCGGGCCGGAGGAGATGCGCGAGATGCTCCGCTGGCCCGAGGTCGCGGGCGTCGCCGAGGTCATGGACATGGCCGGCGTGCTGTCCGGCAGCGAGCGGATGGAAGGCATCGTCGCCGCCGGGATGGCTGCGGGCAAGAACGTCAACGGCCATGGGCGGGACCTGGCGGGCCCCGCCCTCCAGGCCTATGCCGCCTCGGGCGTGACCTCGGACCACGAGATCACCTCGGGCGAGGACCTGCTGGCCAAGCTGCGCGCCGGGCTGACGGTCGAGCTGCGCGGCAGCCACGACAATGTCCTGCCGGGCGCCGTGGCGGCGATCCTGTCCCTGCCGGTCTTCCCCGCCGGCCTCGTCGCCTGCACGGACGACATCTTCCCGAACGAGCTGGTGGCCAAGGGGGGGCTGCGCGACATGCTGGCGCGGCTGGTGGTGCGCGGGCTGAACCCGGTGCTGGCGATCCGCATGGCCACGCTGAACGCGGCGCTGCGGCTGAAGCGCGACGATATCGGCCTCGTGGCGCCGGGACGACGGGCGGAGATCGCCGTGCTCTCCGACCTGCCCGGCATGGTGGTGGAGCGTGTCTATGTCGCCGGCCGCCTCGTGGCGGAGGGTGGCCGGATGCTGGAAGCCCTGCCCCGCGACCTGTCCGATGCGCCGCGCGGCACGGTGAAGCTGGCGCCGCAGGCCCCGGAAGCCTTCCGCCTGCGGGTGAAGGGCATCGACAACGGATACGCGCGCCTGCCGGTGGTCGGCGGCGCCCGCGTGGTCCATTGGGCCGAGGCCGAGGTCGCGGTGCGCGACGGCGTGGCCGAGCTGCCGCCGGGCCATGCGCTGATCGCCGTGCTGCACCGGCACGGGCGGCGCGACCCGGCGCCGATGCTGTGCCTCGCCGATGGCTGGGGCGAGCCCGCGGGCGCCGTGGCCACGACGATCAGCCATGACAACCACAACCTGCTGGTGCTGGGCCGCGACCCGGCGGACATGGCGGCCGCCGCCAATGCGCTGATCGCCTCGGGCGGCGGCATGGCCGTGGCGGCGGGCGGCGCGGTGACGGGGCTGATGCCCCTGCCCATCGCCGGGCTGCTGGCCGAGACCCCGCCCGGGGAGACCGCCGCCAGCTTCGCCCGTCTGCGGGCGGCGGCGGATGCGGTGATGCAGTGGAAGCCGCCCTTCCGGGTCTTCCGGGGGGTGACCGGCATCTCGCTGGCCTGCAATCCCGGCCCGCATCCGACCGATCTCGGCATCACCGATGGTGGCACCGGGGAAGTGCGCGACCCGGCCCTGCCGATCAGGGCGGAGCCGGTTCCGGCCTGAAGGGCGGCGCGACGCCGGGGGCGGCCTTCCGGCGTTGCCGTGTCGGAGAGAAAGGAAGACGCCCGCCATGCCGATCCGCACGCGTTTCTGGGCCGAGCTGCGCTGGCCGGAATTCCGTGACCTGCCGGAGAACACGGTGGCGGTGCTGCCCATCGCCGCCACGGAGCAGCACGGGCCGCACCTGCCCGTCTCCACCGACCAGACCATCAATGCCGGCATCCTGGCCCGGGCGCTGACCCATTGCCCGCCGGAACTGCCGCTGCTGGTGCTGCCCCATCAGGCGGTGGGGCTTTCGGTGGAGCACCTGGCCTTTCCCGGCACGCTGACGCTGGACGAGGAAGGCTTCCTCGCGCTCGTCACCGCGATCGGCGCCAGCGTGGCGCGGGCGGGCGTGCGGCGGCTGGTGGTGATGAACGCCCATGGCGGCAACGGCGCGATGCTGGGGGTCGCCTGCCGCCGCCTCCGCGTCGCGCACCGTATCCTGGCGGTCAGCGCCCATTGGGACCGGATGGGACGCCCCGGGGAGCTCGCCGATCCGCTGGAGGCCCGCTACGGCATCCATGCCGGGCGGGACGAGACGGCGCTGATGCTGCGCCTTTCGCCCCAGGATGTGGACCGCGCCGCCATGGCCGACTTCCCCAGCGCCCGGCGGCGGCTGGAGGAGCAGGCCCCGGCCATCGCCTCCTCGCTGGGCGCCACGCTGGCCTGGCAGGCGCAGGACCTGAACCCGGCCGGGGCGGTGGGCGATGCCGCGAAGGCCACGGCGGAGATGGGCGAGGCGCTGCTGGATTTCGCCGCCCGGCGCATGGCCGGGCTCTGGCGGCAGGTGGCGGCGGTGGACCTGGACGCCTGGCTGCGGGATATGCCCGGGGACATGAACGGGGGGATATCCGGGGCGCCGTAGCCCCCGCCGTCAGGCCAGCGGCTTCACCGGCAGGCCCAGCGTCACCAGCGCCGCCCGCAGGTGCTCGGGCGAGGTGAAGTGGATGCCCTGCATCCCGAGGCCGGTGGCCGCCTGGGCGTTGGCCGGGTTGTCGTCGATATAGACGGCCTGTCGCGGGTCCACCCCGAAGCGTTCCAGCAGCAGGCGGTAGATGCGCGGGTCGGGCTTGATCAGCTTCTCCCGCCCGGACACCACCACGCCCCGGAACCAGCCCATGAAGTCGAAGCGCTCCTCCGCCACCGGAAAGGTCTCGGCGGACCAGTTGGTCAGGGCATAGAGCGGCACCCCGGCCTCGCGGAGCTCGCGCAGGATCTCCACCGTGCCGTCGATGGCGCCCCGGATCATCTCCGGCCAGCGCTGGTGGAAGGCATCGATCAGCGCCTCCTGCCCCGGGTGCTGGGCGCGCAACAGGGCGGTGGCCTCGGCCCAGCTCCGCCCGGCATCCTGCTGCAGGTTCCATTCGTTGGTGCAGACCCCGGCCAGGAACTGCTCCATCCCCGCCTCGTCCCCGGGGAAGAGCTGGCGGTAGAGGTGGCGCGGGTCCCAGTCCACCAGCACGCCGCCGAGATCGAAGATGACGATGCTGCGCGGTTCGGCGGCCATGCCGGGTTTCCTTCCGGATCGGGGTGGGGCGGAGCGGCGCAGACTGCCCGCTTCCGCCCGGGAAGTCAGCCACCCAGGAGGAATCGGCGCGCCGGGCCGGGACGGCGGCTGGCGCAGCGGGGGCCAGCCCGGCTAGATGAAAGGATGAGCGCCACCTTCCCGTCCGCCACCCCCATGCCTGCCGGGCCCTTTCCGGGATGAGTGCCGCCGCCGACGAGATGGTGGACGGCCGGGGCCGGGTCCGTCCGCACTGGCGCAGCATCCTGGGTGCCTTGTCCGGCCTGTCCGGCCCGGACCTGTCGGACCGCGCGCTCAGCCTGCACCGGGCGCTGGAGGAGGACGGGATCGCCTCGCTCCTGCCCTCCGAGGAGCGGGTGACGGCCTGGCGCTGCGACCTGCTGCCCATGCCTATCCCGGCGGGGGAGTTCGCCTATCTGGAGGCGGGGCTGGCGCAGCGGGGCCGGCTGCTGCAGGCGGTGCTGAAGGATGTCTATGGCCCCCGGCGCCTGCTGGCCGAGGGGCTGCTGCCCGCCGAGCTGGTCTTCAACAACGCAGGCTTCCTGCGCGCCTGCCGCACCACCGGCCCGGTGCCGCGCCCGCCTATGCTCAGCGTGCTGGCGACGGACCTGCAACGGGGCCAGGACGGGCAGTGGCGCGTGGCCGGGGATTCCATCGCCCGCATGGCCGGGCTGGCGCAGGCGCTGGAGAACCGCCGCCTGCTCGCCCGCACCATGCCGGAGCTGTTCCGCCGGGTGCCGCTGCGGCCGATGCGCCCCTTCCTGGAGGCCTGGCAGCTCTCGCTCCGCCATGCCCTGCCGCCCGGGCACGAGGAGGACGCCATCGCCCTGCTCACCCCGGCCGTGGGCGATCCGAGCTGGGCCGAGAACGTGGTGCTGACCCAGGCGCTGGACTGCATCCCGGTGGAGCCGGGGGACCTCACCGTGCGGCGGGGCCGGCTCTACCTGAAGACGCTGCGCGGCCTGCAGCCGATCGGCGCGCTGCTGCGGCGGATGCAGGGGCATCTGCTGGACCCGCTGGAATCCGATGGCCCCGCCGCGGGCGGCGTCGTCGGGCTGATGGATGCCGCGCGCAACGGCGCGGTGCGGATCGTCAACGACCCGGGCGCCGACATGGCGGAGGCCCCGGCGCTCGCCGCCTTCCTGCCGCGCCTCTGCGAGTTGCTGCTGGACGAGGCGCTGCGCCTGCCGGGGCTGCGCACGCTCTGGCTGGGCGATCCCGCCGCCCTGGAGGAAGTCCGCGCGGCGCCGGAACGGTGGATGCTGCGCTCCGCCACCGATCCGCGCAGCCCCGCCGTGCTCCTGGACCTGTCGAACCAGGCCCTTCTCGCCCGCCTGGAGGCCCGGCCGGAAGGCTGGGCGGCCACGGAGATCTCCCCGCCCTCGCAGGCGCCCTGCTGGGTGAGCGATGCCGGGGAGGATGGGACCGGCGCCAAGGTGCCGCTTCCCGTGCGGCTCCGCATGTTCCTGGCCGGTGACGACGCGGGCGGCGCCCCCTTCTGGCGGGTGCTGCCCGGCGGCTTCGCCCATATCCTGGAGGACGGCGCCCATGCCTTCACGCGGGTGCCGGAGGGCGGGCTGTCCAAGGATGTCTGGGTGCTGGAGGACGAGGCGGAGGCCGGGCTGCTTCCCGCCCTCCAGTCGCCGCCGCTGGCGCTGCGCCGGATGGCGGCCGGCATGCCGTCCCGGGCCGGGGACAACCTGTTCTGGCTGGGCCGCTACGTGGAGCGGCTGGACACCGCCGCACGCCTTTCGCGCGCCGCCCTGGTGCGGCTGGAGCGCGACGCCCTGTTGCCGCACGAGCTGGCGGAGCTGCACACCCTGGCCCGCTGCCTGGTGCCCGCCGGGCTGGTGAAGGTGGAGGACTTCCCCGTTGCCGGGGATGCGGGGCCGTTGCGCCGCGCGCTGCTGCGCGCCGCCCGGCCGGATGAAGCCCTGTCCCGCGCCTTCGGGCGCATCGCCCGGCTGGTCGAGGCCACGCGCGACCGCCAGACCGGCGACATGCACGACGCTTTCCTGCAGCCCTTGCGGGAGATGCGGGACAAGCTGCCCCAGGTGCGCGACCTGCAAGCCCTGTCCCGCCTGCACCGTGCCGCCATGCGCTATGCCGCCGGGGTCGCCGGGGTGGCGGCGGAGAACATGGTGCGCGGCGGCGCCCATACCTTTCTGGACCTCGGGCGCCGGGTGGAACGGGCCCAGTCCATCGCCTCCGCCCTGTCCATGGCGCTCGACCAGCCGCCGGCGCGGCTGGAGGCCGGGCTGCGCCTCGCCCTGGAGCTGTGCGATTCCGTGATCACCTACCGCACGCGCTACCTGGCCGCGCCGCAGGCGGAACCCGTGCTGCGGCTGGTCCTGGCCGATGCCGGCAACCCCCGCGGGCTGGGCTTCCAGTTCGCCCGCGCACGCGAGCTGCTGGAGAGCCTGGCCGGCCTCGATGACAGCCTGGCCGGGGAGGCGGAGGCCCTGTGGCAGGAGACCTTCGCCATCGCCGAGGGGCCGGCGGCCGTTGTGCCCGCCCGGCTGCGGGGGGTGGAGGAGCGCGCGGGCAACCTCGCCGAAGGGATCTCGCGCCAGTATTTCACGCTGCTGCCGCAGGCGCGGTCGCTGGTGCCGGTCATCGGGCGGGGGATGGCATGATCCTGCGCGTCCGGCACGTCACCAGCTATGCCTATGGCCATCCGGTGGAGATGGCCACCCACATGCTCTGCCTGACGCCGCGCGACCTGCCGGCGCAGCGCGTGCTGAGCACGGGCCTGACCAGCACGCCGGAGGCCGCCCGGGTCACCACCGGGCAGGACCATTTCGGCAACCATGTCACCTGGCTCTTCCTCGACAGCCCGCATGAGCGCTTCGAGGTGGTGACCGAGGCGGTGGTGGATGTGCGGTTCCCGCCCCCTCCCCCGGCCGGCTCGACCCTGCCCTGGGAGGCTGTGGCGGCCCTCGCGCCGCGTGATCCGGAGGCCGCGGAGTTCACCTTCCCCAGCCCCATGGTCCGGGTGGGGGATGCGGCGCGGGACTTCGCCGCCGCCTCCTTTCCCGCCGGCCGGCCGGTGCTGGAAGGGCTGCTGGACCTGAATTCCCGCTTCAGGAAGGAATTCCGCTTCCGCTCCGGCGTCACCGGCATCGCCACGCCGGTGGACGAGGTGCTGCGGCGGCGCGAAGGCGTCTGCCAGGACTTCTCCCACGTCATGATCGCCGGGTTGCGCGCCCTCGGCCTGCCGGCGCGCTATACCTCCGGCTATATCCGCACCTATCCGCCGCCGGGGCAGCCGCGCCGCGTCGGCGCCGACATGTCCCATGCCTGGGTCGGCGCCTGGCTGGGGCCGGAGCTCGGCTGGCTGGATCTGGACCCGACCAACGACATCCTGCTCTCGGAGGAGCACGTCCTGCTCGGCTGGGGACGGGATTTCGGCGACGTCTCGCCGCTGCGCGGCATCATCCTGGGCGGCGGGCGGCACAAGCTGGAAGTGGGCGTGGACCTGGCGCCGGTCGGCGAGGACTGATTCCGGACGGCGGAACGCGCCAACCCATGGGCGCGCGTGCACCGGCCGTCGCCGCGGAGCCATGCTCTCCGGCATGATCCCCCGACGCCGCTTGCTTCCCGGAGCCCACTCAGGTATAGGAATAAAATCAACCCACATCGTGGCGCAACGGCCCCCCGGGAACACGAGCCTGGGCACTCCCCCGGTTCGCGACACCGGGCACGGCCCTGCATCCGTCCGGTCGGATAAAGGGCTAAAATCCTAAAATCCTAAAAATCGGCACGGCGCGCGTGACGGAAGGCCCTGGCCCGTGAAGGCGGACGGCACCGGCTCGCGACGCGTCCGGCGGCCTGCGTTCCGCCGTTCGATGACACGTCTCCCTCGTCTTGCCGCAAGGTCGCGGGCGACGCAGGCTGCGCCCGCATTCCAGGGAGTGGGACGAGATGACGGAATCGCGGATCGCGGTGGTGACGGGTGCCGGCTCGGGGATCGGGCGCGCGGCCACGCTGGCGTTGCTGGCCGATGGCTGGTCGGTGGCCCTGGCCGGGCGGCGGCGCGATGCGCTGGAGGAGACGGTGGCGCAGGCGGGCGAGCATGGCGGCCACTGCCTGCCGGTGCCGGCCGACATCACCGACGCGGCCTCGGTGAAGGCGCTCTTCGCCACGGTGAAGCAGCGCTGGGGGCGGCTGGACCTGCTGTTCAACAATGCCGGGCGCGGCAGCCCCGCCGTGGATTTCGACGAGATCAGCGACGACGACTGGTTCGGCGTGGTGGCGGCGAACCTGAACGGTGCCTTCCTCTGCGCCCGCGCCGCCTATGCGATGATGAAGGCGCAGGACCCGAAGGGCGGCCGCATCATCAACAACGGCTCGATCAGCGCCTATGCCCCCCGGCCCGGCAGCGCGCCCTATACCGCCACCAAGCACGCCATCAGCGGCCTGACCAAGTCAATCAGCCTGGACGGGCGCAAGCACGGCATCGCCTGCGGCCAGATCGACGTGGGCAATGCCGCGACCGAGATGACCGAGCGCATGACCCGGGGCGTGCCGCAGGCGGACGGGCGAATGATGGTGGAGCCGCGGATGGACGTGGCACATGTCGGGCGCGCCGTGGCCCATATGGCCGCGCTGCCGCTCGACGCGAATGTGCAGAGCATGACCATCATGGCCACCGCCATGCCCTTCGTCGGGCGCGGCTGAGCCAGCGGACCGGGGAGGACGCCGCCCTCCCCGTTCCACGCCTCAGCGGGCGCGGGCGATGCAGAAGCGGATGATGTCGGACAGGGCCTGGCGCTCCGGCCCCTGCGGAAAGAGGTCCAGCGCCCGCTGCGCCGAGCGGCCGTAATCCTCCGCCAGCGCCAGGGTGGCACCCAGCGTGTCGTGTCGGCGCATCAGCTCCAGGGCGTGCTCCAGGTCGCCCTCGCCCTGCTCCCGCTCCTCCAGCACCCGGCGCCAGAAGACGCGCTCCGCCTCGTCGCCCCGCTGGAAGGCCAGCAGGACCGGAAGGGTGATCTTGCCCTCGCGGAAATCGTCGCCGACCGTCTTGCCCAGCTCGGCTTGGCGCGCGGAATAGTCCAGCGCATCGTCCACGAGCTGGAAGGCCATGCCGAGGTCGCGGCCATAGGCATGCAGCGCCTCGGCCTCGGCCTCCGGCCGGTCGGCCACCACGGCGCCGATCTCGGTGGCGGCGGCGAAGAGCGCGGCGGTCTTGCCGGCGATGACCTGGAGGTACTGCTCCTCGGTCGTGGCCGTGTCGTTCTGGATGACGAGCTGCAGCACCTCGCCCTCCACGATCGTGGCGGCGGCCTGGCTCAGGATGGCGAGTACGCGCAGCGAGCCGTCGCGCACCATCAGCTGGAAGGCACGGGCGAAAAGGAAGTCACCCACCAGAACCGAGGGCTTGTTGCCGAACAGCGCGTTGGCGCTGGCCTGGCCGCGGCGCAGGGAGCTCTCGTCCACCACGTCGTCATGCAGCAGCGTGGCGGTGTGCAGGAACTCCACGCAGGCGGCCAGGGCGGCATGGCGCTCCCCCCGGTAGCCGCACATGCGCGCGGCGGCCAGGGTGAGCAACGGCCGCAGGCGCTTGCCCCCGGCCGCGACGATATGCGCGGCGAGCTGCGGGATCAGGGAGACCGGGCTGTCCATGTGCTCGACGATGAGCCGGTTGCACAGCTCCAGGTCGTCGCGGACCAGCTCGGTCAGAACCACGAGCGCAGCCTCGGGATTCTCGTCGTCGGGCGTCGGCGTGACGGCTACGCTCAAGCAGGAAATGACCTTAGAAGACCGGCCGGCAACATAACCATGACGGGCAGCCACGCCAAGGCGCGCGCACCCACAACCCTGCCGGAGCACGCATGCACATCCTGGCCACGGGCCTCGACCCGGTCCGCCTGAGCTTCCTGCAGGCCTTGTTGCGGGATGCGGGCATCCCGTCCATCGTCCTCGACGCCCATGTCAGCGCCGTGGAGGGCGGGATCGGCGCTTTCCCCCGCCGGCTGGCGGTCCGGCAGGAGGATGCCCGCGCCGCCGAGACGGTGCTGCGGGAGGCGGGCGAGACGGGCGCGTGACCGGCGGCCCCATTCTCACCGAGGACCGGCTGCTCGATGGC
>NZ_BDLP01000006.1:0-36995 GCF_001950415.1 Roseomonas sp. TAS13 | reverse complement strand
CACCCCCCGACCCGATCGCCGCCCACGTCACCATTACACCATCACCCAGCGCGGGGTGGAGCAGCCCGGTAGCTCGTCAGGCTCATAACCTGAAGGTCACAGGTTCAAATCCTGTCCCCGCATCCAAACACCACCACCCCCCCCCACACACAAGCACGCAACATACCCCCGCACGCGCACCCAGCAGGGTGGACAAAAGAAGTATGCCGTGTTCCAGCTTTGCCTTCATGATCCTGAAGAGACGCTCCAGGATCACGAACCGTCCTCTCACACCCGGAACTTGTAGTTCTTACCCGGCTTGCGTTCGACATCCGGCGGAAAGCTCGCCCGCTTGTCCGCGAAGTACCTGCCGCAATAGTCGCCGTCCGAAAGCAGGTTGTAGGTCAGGTACAGGATCCGCCGCGCCGCAGCCGTCATGTTCGGTTCCGAGGCATGGGGAGCATAGCTGTCGAAGAACAACACATCGCCTGGCTCTGTCGGTACCGAAATCAGCTTGAACTGCGCCATTTGTTCGGTGCTCAATGGCTTCCATTCCTCACCGATCAATCCGGCCAGGCGCGGTGCATCGGTCATCTGCAGACAGCCGTTCTCCTCTGTGGCGCGATCGATGCAGACCAGCGCGGTAACGAAGATCGGCGCATAGACCGACCAGCCCGCCTGCTGGTCCTGATGCGGTTCGAACCCCGCGCCGCCCGGCATCTTGAAGTTAATCTTGTCCTTGAAGAGCGTCACCGGCCCGCCCATCAACTGCGCCACGGCCGCTTCCAGACGGCTATCGCGGACGAGATCCTTGAACCCCTGGTGGAAGGGGCAGAAGTTCTCGATGCGCTGAATCACGCGCTCGCCACTGCGCAACAGGCTGTCCTCGCGATAGACCATGTGGCGCCCCGGAACTTCGGGAGCGGCAACCAGTTCGTTCGTCCAGCGCGAGATCGCCTGCGCTTCCTCCGGACTGTAGAAGCCGCGTGCCGCGACCCAACCGGTCCGCGCATAATGCGCCACGTCATCCGTGGAGAGGGGACCTGCCTCCGCCGGAACGGAAAGCCTCAAAGTCTCGTTCATGCTGGGCTCGCAACCTGAAGATGTGGGAGGATCACGTTCTCCGCGCGGACAACGTCTTCGGGAAAGTCGATCTCGGTCCAGGACAAGTCACTGATCTCCACGGCCTGGAAACGCGCCGGTCCGGCCAGGATCAGGTCACGGATCGCCTCCTCGTACTCGACCTGCCTTTCCCCGCGCTGAAGATAGTCCTCGCAACGCGCCGCCAGAAGCCCCGCCATCTCCGGAGAGAAGCGGAAAAAGCCCACGGACTCGCCATGCCAGTCATGCACGCGTTCCGGCTTTTTGCGGAAATCCACGATCAGCCCATCGCGGAAACAGATTTTCACCGGCTCGTCCCCCGGCTCGATCTCCCGGTCCACCAGCAGCAGGTTCTCGCCCGGGGCACGCAGCAGACGGCCAAGCATGGCGGGATCGTAGAGGACATCGCCATCCATCAGCAGCACTGGAACACCCTCACGCAGCGTTTCGGCCTGCACGGACAGCGACACGAGGCTGCCCTGACGGAAATCCCGGTTCTCGACAAAGCGCACCCGGTCCTGCCAGCCGAGGCGTGCGACCTCTTCCCGGATCAGATCTGCTTGATAGCCGATGGTGATCGCCACCCGTTGGATGCCATGCGCCTCCAGCGCCGCCAGATGCCGCGCGAGCAGGGTCAGGCCGCCGAATTCCAGCAGGACCTTGGGCCTGTCATCGGCACCGCCCAGGCGGCGCCCGACACCCGCGGCCAGGATGATCGCGACAGCAGAACATTGCGGCGCAGCAAGATATGACGACAAATCAAGGTTTCCGTTTCTGGCTTCCGGCCCATTGAACGATAAGGATGACAGTTCGATGTAGACAAGACCGGCCAACGGTGTCTTGGCGCACCTGTCCCGGTTATTGGGGAACCAACCTTTGAGAAGTGATCTGGATCAGCTCGCCTCGCCGCGCCCGGACCTGTCGCGGCGAAAGGAGAGCCGCTTTGCGGCCCTGCGCCGGGAAATCACCTCGCCGACCCTTTCCTTCCTGATGGAGGCCCATGACGGCCTCTCCGCGAAGATCGTCGAGGAGGCCGGCTTCCGCGGCGTCTGGGCCTCCGGACTCACGACCTCCGCCGCACTCGGCCTGCGCGACAGCAACGAGGCGTCCTGGACCCAGGTGCTCGACGTGCTGGAATACATGGCTGATGCGACGACGCTGCCGATCCTGGTGGACGGCGACACGGGCCATGGCAACTTCAACAATGTCCGCCGCTTCGTGCGCAAGCTCTGCGAGCGCGGCATTGCCGGCGTGTGCATCGAGGACAAGCTCTTCCCGAAGACCAACTCGTTCATCGGGGAGGCGCAGCCGCTCGCCGACATCGACGAGTTCTGCGGCCGCATCAAGGCGGGCAAGGACAGCCAGACGGATGACGACTTCGTCCTCGTCGCGCGTGTCGAAGCGCTGATCTCCGGCCATAGCATGGAGGAGGCGCTGCACCGGGCCGAGCGCTATCACGCGGCCGGGGCCGATGCGATCCTGATCCATTCCAAGAAGGCGAAGGCCGACGAGATCTTCACCTTCGCGGAACGCTGGAGCAACCGCTGCCCGCTCGTGATCGTGCCGACCATGTACTATGCGACGCCGACGGACCTGTTCCGCCAGGCTGGCATCTCCACCATCATCTGGGCCAACCACCTGCTGCGCGCCTCGATCACGGCGATGCGCGAGACGGCGGCACGCATCCACGAGGATGAGTCGCTGATGCGCGTCGAGGGCAGCGTTGCCTCGGTGAAGGACATCTTCCGCCTCGCCGGCAATGCCGAGCTGGAGGAGGCCGAGAAGCGCTACCTCCCGTCCCGGGCCGCGGCGGGCGCGGTGGTGCTGGCCGCCTCGGGCGGCGAACTCGGTGGCCTCACCGCGGACCAGCCGAAATGCATGGTCGATGTGCGCGGCCAGTCGCTGTTGCAACGCCTGGTCGGCACGCTGCGCGAGAGCGGCGTCCGCGACGTATCGGTGGTGCGTGGATACCGCAAGGAAGCGGTCGTGATGTCCGGCGTGCAGATGATCGACAACGATCGCTACGCCGAAACGGGAGAAACCTGGTCGCTGGCCCAGGCGCGCGAGGCGCTCCAGGGCGAGACGGTGATCGCCTATGGCGACGTGCTGTTCCGCCGCTACATCCTGGACAGCCTGCTCTCCTCCTCCGCCGACATCGTCGTGGCGGTGGATGCGCTGGACAAGACGCAGGACGGCACCCGCCCGAACAAGCGCGACGGCGTGGTGGCCGACAAGCGTTTCTCCGGCGACTATCTCGACGACGCGCCGGCGCATCTCGTCTCCATGACGCATGGCGGCTCGGCTTCCGAGGAAAGCTGTGGCGAATGGATCGGCCTCGCCCGCTTCAGCGCCCGTGGCGCCCAATGGCTGCGGGAGGAACTCGACGCCATGGCGGCCGAGGGTCTATTGGAGGGCGGTGACATGCCGCTGTTGCTGACGCGCCTCGCCGCGAAGCATCCGGTGCGGGTGAAGTACTTCACCGGCCACTGGCTCGACGTGGACACGCTGACCGACCTCGCCGAGGCCCGAAACTTCACCTGAGACCATGATCACAGCATCGGAGTTCCTCCACGAAGCCGGCAAAGCCGGCTTCGACTTCTATACGGGCGTGCCCTGTTCCTTCCTGACCCCGCTGATCAACGGCGTGCTGTCCGCGCCGGGCCTCGCCTATGTTGGCGCGGCCAGCGAGGGGGAGGCCGTGGCCATCGCCGCCGGTGCCTGGCTGGCGGGACGGCGGACGGTGGTGATGTGCCAGAACTCGGGTCTGGGGAACGCGGTGAACCCGCTGACCTCGCTGAACCATCCCTTCCGCATCCCGACCCTCTTCGTCACTACCTGGCGTGGGGAACCGGGCATCCCGGACGAGCCGCAGCACGAGCTGATGGGCCAGATCACCCAGGACCTGATCGCCCTGATGCGGCTGGAACAGGCGCCTTTCCCGGGCGGGCCCGTCGCCCTGGCGCCGGCCCTGGCGCAGGCGGCCGCGCGAATGGAGGCGACCGGGCTCCCCTATGCCTTCGTCATGCGCAAGGGCGATGTCACCGACAGCCCGCTGGACCAGGCGCCCCGGCCCCTGCCGCCGCCGGGCCGGCGCACCGACCATCCGGGTGAGGGCGGGCGCCCCGCGCGCGCCGCCGTGCTGGAGCGCTTCCTCGCCATCGTGCCGGAGGAGGCGGCGGTGGTCGCCACCACCGGCAAATGTGGACGAGAGCTCTTCACCCTCGCGGACCGGGAACAGCACCTCTATCAGGTCGGCTCCATGGGCGGGGCCAGCGGCATGGGGCTGGGCATCGCCCTGAACAGCCCGCGCCCCGTGGTGGTGCTGGATGGCGACGGCGCGGCGCTGATGAAGCTCGGCAGCCTCGCCACGATCGGCGCCCACGCGCCGGAGCGGCTGATCCACGTCATCCTCGACAACGGCGTTCACGACTCGACCGGCGGGCAGGCGACGGTCTCCGCCTCGGTGGACTTCGCCGGCGTCGCGCTGGCCTGCGGCTATCGCAGCGCCGCCGTCTGTGCCTCGCTGAACGGGTTCGAGGCCGCCTTCCGCGAGGCCCTGGCCACGCGCGGCCCGGCGCTGATCCATGCCAGGATCGCGCCCGGCTCCATGGAGAAGCTGGGCCGGCCCACGGTCAGGCCGCCGGAGGTGGCGCGGCGCTTCCGCGCCTTCCTCGCCCGCCCGCCCGCGGGGGCGCCTGCCGCGTGATCTGGTCCACCGCCCTCAGCCTCGTCATCGGCCTCGCCGCCTTCCTGACCCTGATCCTCACCAGCGACCCGGCCCAGATCCTGGCGCTGCTGCTCCAGACGGGCTGGGGCCTGCTGCTGGTGGCGGCGCTGCACGTGCCGCAGATCTTCTGCTCCGCCCTGGGCTGGCAGCCGCTGATCGAGGACTCGCGCAGGCCGGGGCTGCTCACCCTCACCAAGCTGCGCTGGGTGCGGGAATCCGCCAATGCCATGCTGCCCTTCGTGCAGGTGGCGGGCGAGCTGGCGCGGGCGCAGCTCCTGCTCCGCCGGGGCGTCGGGCGCATCCGGGTGGTGGCCAGCATCGCCGTGGACCTTGCCACGGAGATGGCCTCGCAGATCGTCTTCTCGCTGATGGGCGTGGCCGTGCTGCTGCTGATCCCGCATGAGGGCGGCGATACGGTAACGCATTGGTTGATCGCGGCCACGCTGCTGGGCGGCGGCCTGACTGTCGCCTTCATGCTGGCGCAGCGTTTCGGCCTGTTCCGGCTGGTGGAGAAGCTGCTGCCGCGCTTCGCCGCCCGGGCCGGCTGGGCCTCGCTCGGCGACATGACCGGGCTGAACGAGGCGGTGCTGCGCCTCTACCGCCAGCCCTCCCATCTCTGGCGCAGCGGTGCGGGGCATCTGGCCTCCTGGCTGATCGGCGTGGTGGAGACCTGGGCGGCCATGTGGCTGCTGGGCATCGAGGCCAGCTTTGCCGAGGCCATGGTGATCGAGAGCCTGGCCCAGGCGGTCCGCAGCGCCGGCTTCTTCATCCCCGGCGCGCTGGGGGTGCAGGAGGGCGGCTATGTCCTGCTTTGCGGCCTCTTCGGCATCCCGGCCGATCAGGCGCTTGCCCTGGCGCTGGTCCGCCGCTTGCGCGACATCGCCCTGGGCCTGCCGGGGCTGGTCGCCTGGCGCCTGGACGCCTCCGGGCCGCACCTCGGCAAACCCGCTCTGGTGGGCATGGCGAAACCGGGAATGGGGAAGCACTGACATGGCACCGGAACCGATCCTCCTGACTCCGGGGCCCCTGACCACGCAGCTCAGGACGCGGCAGGCCATGCTGCGCGACTGGGGCTCGCGCGATCCGGGCTTCATCGCCCTGACGGCGGAGCTGCGGCAGCGGCTGCTGGATGTCGCGAAGGGGCAGGGGAGCCATGCCGCGGTGCCCCTTCAGGGCTCCGGCACCTTCATCGTCGAGGCTGCGATCGCCACGCTGATCGCGCCGGGGGACAAGCTGCTGGTCCTCTGCAACGGCGCCTATGGCGAACGCATGGTGACCATCGCCCGTCGCATGGGGCGGCAGGTGGAGGCGCTGAGCTGGCCGGAGGACCGGGTGGTGGAGCCCGCCCGCGTCGCCGAGGCGCTGCGGGGCGATCCCGCCGTCACCCATGTCGCCCTGGTCCATTGCGAGACCACCACCGGCATCCTGAACCCCCTGCCGGAGATCGCCGCCGCCGTAGCGGGGGCAGGGCGGCACCTGCTGCTGGACGCGATGAGCAGCTTCGGCGCCCTGCCGGTCGACCTCGTCACCCAGCCTGTAGCGGCGGTGCTGGCTTCCTCGAACAAATGCCTGGAGGGCGTGCCGGGGATCGGCTTCGCCCTGGTGCGTGAGGAAATGCTGGCGGCGCGTAAGGGCAACAGCCCCTCGGTCAGCCTGGACCTTGAGGCGCAGTGGCGCGGCTTCGAGAGCAATGGCCAGTGGCGTTTCACCCCGCCGGTGCAGGTGGTGGCGGCGCTGGTCGAGGCGCTGCGGCTGCTGGAGGCCGAGGGTGGCCCCGAGGCGCGCCGGGCTCGCTACGCGAACAACCTGCGGGTGCTGCTGGCCGGGATGCGCCGCATGGGCTTCGACCTCTACCTCGACGAGGCGGTGCAGGCGCCCATCATCGCCACCTTCCGCTCGCCGGAGGGCTTCGGTTTCCGGCGCTTCTACGACGCGCTGGCGGAACGGGGATTCCTGATCTACCCGGGCAAGCTGACCCAGGCGGAGAGCTTCCGCATCGGCTGAATCGGCGCGCTGGGGCAGGGGGATTTCGAGCGGCTCCTCGCCGCCGTGGAGGAGGTCCGGGCCTCTGCCTAGCCGGAAAACGGGTGCGGAGACCGCCCGGGCGCGGAGGTCAGGAGGCGATCCGGTCCCGTCGCCGCCCCGTCAGGCCCAGCCAGAGCGCGGCCAGCGGCGTGATGACCGCGGCGGCCCAGAGCATCGGTTCGGACAGGCCGAGCCAGACCAGCACGGGCACGAAGACCATGGCATCGTCGGGATCGACGGTCAGGCCCGGGGCGATCTGATAGCCGCGCAGCTCGCCCAGCTTCAGCACGTTGAGCTGCCAGAACAGCGCCCCGATGCCGAGGCCGGCCACCACGCCCAGCAGTGGCCCGGTGAGATCCAGGATGGGCATCAGCCCCACGCCGATGCCGATGAAGGCGATGATGCCCGACAAGCAGTCGCTGATCAGGTCATAGCGGTGGCCGCCCGCGCTGAACTGCCGGGTCTGCCGCGCCAACTCGCCATCCGCCCGGTCGAGCAGCATGGAGAACAGGAAGATCCCGCCGCCGATGGCGGGCCAGGGCGCGGGGCCGGCGAAGGCCAGGGCGGCGGCGATGCCGCCCAGCAGGCGCAGCGTGGTGATCTGGTTGGGGGTCACGCCGGTCAGCGCGACTCGCCGTACTGCCGGCCGGACGATGCGGTGGATGATGGTGTCGTGGCTCACGGGGAGGGTCTCAGGCGGCCTGAGCCGCTTCCTTTTGCTTCGGGCCGCGCATGAAGCGGCGCGCGATCCGGATGACGAAGGGAACCGTCGTTGGCCGCAGCAGGCGGGGATCGTAGCCGCCCAGCCGCCGGTCGTTCTCGGCGAGGCAGATGTCGATCAGCTCCGCCGCGCTCATGCTGACGCCGATGGACTGGGAATTGGCGGTGAAGTTCGTGTCCTTGGAGGCGCCGCTCATGTCGCGGGCCATCACCAGCCGGTCCCAGACCAGCACCGCCCAGACGGCGGCGGTCTTGGCCAGGAAATACGGCTTGCGCCACCAGGGCTGCTGCCTGCGCTTCCAGGCCGCCCAATTGGCGAAGAAGAGGATGTGCCGGCTCTCCTCCTGGATCACCGGCTCGAAGGTCTCCACCAGGTCGGGCGGGAAGAAGCCGGAGCGGCGCGCGGCCTCGAACAGGCCGAAGGCGAAGAAGCTATCGATGCACTCGCTGTAGCCCGTGCGCATCCAGCCCCATTCGGTGTCCTTGAAGCCGGTGTATTCCGGCTCCGGCTCCAGCACCACACCATAGGCCTCGACGAGGTTGGACAGCACCACCTTGTGGCGCGCCTCCTCGTTGCCATCCATGACCATCGCGTCCTTGAGCAGCGGGTCCTCGATGGTGGCGGCGTAGTCGAGCACGCGCAGCGAGGCGCGTCCCTCCGTCTGCACGGCGATGTCCCAGATCGGCAGGCCGGTGAGGCGGGCATGCGCCTCCGGGTCCAGCTTCGGCCAGTCCAGCACGCGCGGCTTGTAGGGGTTGTGCGTCTCCAGCAGCATCCGCGCGAACATGATCATGTGGTCGTGGCTGCCGATGCGGATGCGGCCGGGCTTGCCGAAGGTCCAGTACCGGGCCGTCCGGTCGGCCGCGGCCACGATCATGCTGTTGAGCGGGACGTCCCATTCGGCCGGATGCTCGGCATTGCCGTCGAACGCTCCGGGCGGCACGGGTCTTGACGACATGGGCAACACCGATGATAGCGCCGGGCAACCCCCGACCGGCTTTCTTGCTTAGCCACCGCCCGGCCGGGATGCAATGTCACGACGCCGCCATCCCCGGGCGCTGCCCCACCCGCCGCGCCAGGATCGGACGGCCGCCACCGGCTCTCGCGGGCCATGCCAGAGGATGCCGGACTGCATGGCCCAGCCGCCCCACAACCCGCCCGCCGCCGCGCCGGACTCGCTCACCGGGCGGATCGTCGGCGCCTGCTGCCGCCATGCCTGGTGGGTCCTGCTGCTGGCCCTGCTGCTGACGGCGGCCGCCGGGGTGTACAGCGCCCGGCACTTCGCCATGACCACGGACACGGCGGAGCTGATCTCGCCCGAACTACCCTACCGCCAGCGGGAGATCGCGCTCAACGCCGCCTTTCCGCAGAACCAGGACATGACGGTGGTGGTGCTGGACGGGGCCACGCCGGAACTGGCGGAACTGGGGGCGGCGCGGCTCTATGACCGGCTGAAGGGCCGCGAGGACCTGTTCCGCAGCGTCCGCCGCCCCGATGGCGGCCCCTTCTTCGCCCGCTATGGGCTGATGCTGCTGCCGCTGCCCGAGGTGCAGGCCAATACCGACCAGCTGATCCAGGCCCAGCCTTTCCTGGGGCCACTGGCCGCCGATCCCAGCCTGCGCGGGGTGATGGGGGCACTGGACACGGTGCTGCTGGGGGTGGAGCGCGGGCAGGCGAAGCTGGAAGACATCCGCCGGCCGCTGGTGGCCCTGGCCACCAGCTTCGGTGCCGTGGCGGAGGGCGGGCCAGGCTTCTTCTCCTGGCGCAACCTCTTCTCCGACCGGCCGGCCGGGGTGCGGGAAACGCGCAAGTTCATCCTGGTCCAGGCGAAGCTCGACTACGGCTCGCTGGAGCCCGGCGCCCGGGCCAGCGCCGCGATCCGCGAGGCGGCGCGCGGGCTGGGGCTGGACGCGGCCCATGGCGTGAGCGTGCGCCTGACCGGCAGCGTGCCGCTCTCGGACGAGGAATTCGCCACCCTGGCGGAAGGCGCCTCGCTGATGGGCATCGCCATGGTCGTCTGCCTCGTCGCCATGGTCTGGCTCGCCGTGCGGTCCTGGCGCTTCACCCTGGCCATCCTGTTCAGCACCATCCTGGGCCTGGTGCTGACGGCCGGGGCGGGGCTGCTGGTGATCGGGCGCTTCAACCTGATCTCGGTCGCCTTCATCCCGCTCTTCGTGGGGCTGGGGGTGGATTTCGGCATCCAGGTGTCGGTCCGCGCCCGGGCGGAGCGCCTGCGCCACCCGGCGCTGGGCGATGCGCTGGTGGCGGCCGGGAATGGCGTAGGCGGCTCTCTGGCCCTGGCGGCGGCGGCCATCGCGGCGGGCTTCTTCGCCTTCCTGCCCACCAGCTATATCGGCGTTTCCGAGCTCGGGGCCATCGCCGGGGTGGGGATGGTGGTGGCCTTCGTGCTCAGCATCACCCTGCTGCCGGCCCTCCTGGCCCTGCTGCGCCCGGCGGGCGAGGCGCGGGAGGTCGGCTTTGCCGCCCTGGTCCCGGTCGAGACCTGGCTGCACCGCCACCACCGGGGGGTGATCGGCGCCGCGGTGCTGCTGGTCCTGGGATCGGTGGCGCTGATGCCGCGGCTGGACTTCGACTTCAACCCGCTGCACCTGCGCAGCGAGAAGGTGGAGTCCGTCTCGACGATCGAGGACCTGATGAAGGACCCCGACCGCTCTCCCTATACGGTCGACGTGCTGATGCCCTCTCTGGCCGATGCCGACGCGCTGGCGAAGCGCATCGCGCCGCTGCCCGAGGTGGCCCAGGTCGTCACCCTGGACAGCTTCGTGCCCGGCCAGCAGGAGGAGAAGCTGGCCGCCATCCACGACGCGGCCGACCTTCTTTCCCTGACCCTGGACCCGGTGACGGGCCGCCCGCCACCCAGCGATGCCGAGGTGGTGGAGAGCTTCCGCGCGACGGCGGCCGGGCTGCGCCGCGCGGCGGGGGAGGCGCATGATTCGGGGGCGGAGGCGGCACGGGGCCTCGCTTCGGCGCTGGAGCGCCTGGCCGCCGCTGCACCGGAGGTGCGGGCGCGGGCCTCGGAGGCGGTAATCACCCCTCTGCGCGTCCTGCTGGCCCAGATCCGCGACATGCTCTCGGCCGGGCCGGTGACGGCGGAAACCCTGCCGCCGGAGCTGCGGGCCGACTGGGTCGCGGCGGACGGGCGGGCGCGGGTGCAGGTCTTTCCCCAGGGTGGCACCAGCAGCAACGAGGCGCTGCGCCGCTTCGCCGCCGCGGTGCAGGCGGTGGCGCCCCAGGCCACCGGCGCGCCGATCTCGCTGCAGGAGGCCGGGGACAGCATCGTCCGCGCCTTCCTCCAGGCCGGGGTGCTTTCGGCCATCGTCATCACCCTGCTGCTGGCCCTGGTGCTGCGGCGGCTGCGGGACGTGCTGCTGACCATCCTGCCGGTGATCGCCAGCGGCCTGCTGACCCTGGGCGCCTGCGTGGTGCTGGGGGAGGCGCTGAACTTCGCCAACATCATCGCCCTGCCGCTGCTCTTCGGCATCGGCGTGGCCTTCAACATCTACTACGTGATGGCCTGGCGACATGGGGAGACGGCGCTGCTGTCCAGCAGCCTGACCCGCGCCATCGTCTTCAGCGCCCTGACCACGGCGACGGGCTTCGGCAGCCTCTGGCTCTCCACCCATCCGGGCACGGCCAGCATGGGGCGGCTGCTGATGATCTCGCTCGCCTGCGTGCTGCTGGTGATCCTGCTGCTGCAGCCGGTACTGCTGGCGAGGCCGGCGGCCGGGAAGCGCTGACCGCCGCCCGGCGCCCCGTGCCTCAGGTGCGGCGCCTCAAGCTGGCTTCATCAGCCGGTCGCTGAGCTCGTTCAGCCTTTGCACCAGGGTCGCCGCGCCCTGGCGGACGGGGGCGGCGAATTCCGAACGGCGGATGCTCAGCTCGCTGATCGAATCGTGCAGCACGTCGGTGATGCGCCAGGCCCCGTCCGCCTGGTGCATGCGGTAGGTGAGGTCCACCGGCTTCCCCGAGGGGTTCAGCAGCCGGCTCACCACGATCTTCTCGTCGCCCCGGTCCTCGACCCGCTGGGTCTCGAAGCCCTGGCCGCTGTAGCCATCGAAGTTGCTGGCGTAGCTGGCGACGGTCATCCGGGTGAAGGCCTGGATGACCGCCTGCTGTTCCTGCGGGGTGAAGGAGGTCCAGCGGGACCCCACGGCGAAGCGGGACATGGCCGGAATGTCGAAGACCGCCTGCACCACCGGGGCGAGCTGCTGGTAGCGGCCCTGGATGCCCAGCGCCTGCGCCCGCTTCATCACGTCGAGCAACGTGGCATGCAGCCGCTCGATCTGCGCCGCGGCGGGATCGGCGGCCTGGGCCATGGCGGGCCGGGGCATGGCAACCGGGGCGAGGGCGGGAAGCAGGACGGCCGCGAGGAGCCCCTGCCGGCGGGAAATGGGCATGCCTGTGTTTCCCCGGCGCGCCGCCGCTTGGCAAGCCTGGCCGGTGGGCGGCGCGCGGTGGCCCGGTACAAAGCTGCGTGGGCGGGCCTCCGTGCCCCTGTCCGGTTTCCGGTCGTCTGTGGCGGCGGGGTGGTCCGGGCTGTGGCGGATCAGCCACAATCCTGACGGAAGAAGGGGCTCACCGGCTTGTTGCCCTGCACTTGCGGCTCCAATCAGGAAGGATGAACCCGACCGGTACGGTCTGGAACCCCGGAACTCGGCCTTGGTGCGGAGGGCAGGGCCGATGTGCGGCCTGTGCGGGCGTGCGGTCCGGCCATGCGTGCTAGGAGACGGAGGAAGCACGCGAATCCTGGCCGTGAACGGGTCCGGGCGACCGGGCCCGGAGCTGCCCGCCGGATCGTGCCGGAAGCCGTTCCGGAGGAGGATGGCCCAGGATGGATCGCCCGAACGGCTTGGTCTGCCGGGAGATCCGTCCGGGCCGGGTGCCCGGCGGCATGTTGAGATGGAACCTGGCCGCCCGACGCGGCGGCCGTGAGAGACAGCAAGGAGCGCGGCTTTGGGCATTCCCATGCTGCAGGCGGCCCGGATCGGGTCCTATATTTTCAGGCAGCACCTTTCGGGGCGGAAGCGCTATCCGCTCGTGCTCATGCTGGAGCCCCTGTTCCGTTGCAACCTCGCCTGCGCGGGCTGCGGCAAGATCGACTATCCGTCGGAGATCCTGAACCAGCGTCTCTCCTACGACGAGTGCATGGAGGCGATCGACGAATGCGGCGCCCCCGTCGTCTCGATCGCGGGCGGCGAGCCGCTGCTGCACAAGGAGATGCCGAAGATCGTCGAGGGCTATCTGGCGAGGAAGAAGTTCGTGATCCTCTGCACGAACGCACTTCTGCTGGAAAAGAAGATCGACGACTACAAGCCGCATCCCGCCTTCACCTGGTCCATCCACCTGGATGGCAACGAGGCGATGCACGACAAGTCGGTCTGCCAGGCGGGCGTCTATGACAAGGCTGTCGCGGCCATCAGGCTCGCGAAGAGCAAGGGCTTCCGCGTCAGCATCAACTGCACGCTGTTCAACGACGCCGACCCGCAGCAGACCGCCGACTTCTTCGACGACATGAAGGCGATCGGGCTGGACGGCATCACCGTCTCCCCGGGCTATGCCTATGAGCGCGCGCCGGACCAGCAGCACTTCCTGAACCGCACCAAGACCAAGGAGCTATTCCGCGGCATCCTGGCGCGGGGCAAGGGCGGCAAGAAGTGGCCCTTCAGCCAGTCCACCATGTTCCTGAACTTCCTGGCCGGCAACGAGGCCTATGCCTGCACGCCCTGGGGCAACCCGACGCGCACGGTCTTCGGCTGGCAGAAGCCCTGCTACCTGCTCGGCGAAGGCTATGCGAAGACCTTCCGGGAGCTGATGGACGACACGGAGTGGGACAAGTACGGCGTCGGCAACTACGAGAAGTGCGCCGACTGCATGGTCCATTCAGGCTTCGAGGCCTCGGCGGTGAAGCACACGGTGCAGAACCCGGTGAAGGCGGCGATGGTCTTCCTGCGCGGCGTGCGGACGGACGGGCCGATGGCGCCCGATATCTCGATCGAGAACCAGCGTCCGGCGCAGTTCGTCTTCTCCGGCCATGTGGAGAAGAAGCTAGTGGAGATCCGCCGTACGAAGAGCGCCAAGCACGGCGGGAGCACCAAGCCCGGCGCCCAGGCGACGATTGCCGCGGAGTAGAGCGCGGAACGCCTTCTCCGCCTCGATCCCGGTGCGCAGCAGCGCCGGGATCTGAAGCGGGTCGCGCAGCACCGAACCCAGCACGGCGAGCGGCGCCATGCGCCCGTCCGGCCGCATGCCCAGCATCGCGGCCGGGGGCAGGT
This sequence comes from Roseomonas sp. TAS13, assembly GCF_001950415.1. Classification (NCBI taxonomy): domain Bacteria; kingdom Pseudomonadati; phylum Pseudomonadota; class Alphaproteobacteria; order Acetobacterales; family Roseomonadaceae; genus Roseomonas; species Roseomonas sp. TAS13. The sequence goes on along the minus strand of NZ_BDLP01000006.1, from coordinate 23,149 downwards.
TGCGCTTCGCGGAATCCGAGATCGCGCGAGCCACGGCGAAAGGCAGCCCATGCCGCTGTGCCACACGCCCCGCGATATGCGATTCCATGTCCACCGCCACGGCGCCAGAGGCCTTGCGCAATTGGGCCTTCCAGCGCGCGCCGGTGACCATCTCCTCCGACCCCGCCACCAGCCCTGGCATGGCGCCAGGCAGGTAGTGCAGCAGCCATTCCGTCCATTCCGGATGGGTGGGGATGCGGCTGTGGCCGTCGAGCACCGCGCCGGCCACCACCCAGTCGCCCGGTTCCAGCCCCGGGGCGAGGGCGCCGGCCAGGCCGGTGCTCAGGATGCCGCGCACCTGGGGTGCCAGCCGCTCCAGCTCCGCCTCCAGCCGCGTGGCGTCGCCGCCGCCGGAGATGGCGAGGATACCGGGACCGGACACGATCCGGGCTTCCCGCCGCAAGCCCGTCGCGGCGAGGAGTATCGGGGGGATCGAGGTCACGGGTGGCTCAGAGGCCCCAGGAAGGCTGGGTCGCGTTGCCCTTGCGCAGGTTGCGGTAGCGCGCCACGGCCCAGAGCGGAAAGAAGCGCGCATAGCCGTGGTAGCGGAGGTAGAAGACGCGCGGGAAGCCGCCGCCCGTATAGGCCTCCTGGTTCCACAGCCCCGTCTCGTCCTGCTGCGACTTGAGGTAGGCGACGCCGCGCGCCACGGCGGGATCGTCCACATGGCCCGCCGCCATCAGCCCGAGCAGCGCCCAGGCGGTCTGGCAAGGGTTGGACGGCGCCTTCTCATAGCCGCGGTAGTCGAGCTTGTAGCTTTCGCAGTCCTCGCCCCAGCCGCCATCCTCGTTCTGGATGCGCAGCAGCCATTGCGCACCGCGCCACACGGTCGGATGCTCCGATGTCCAGCCCGCCGCGTTCAGCCCGCACAGAGCCGACCAGGTGCCGTAGATGTAGTTGACGCCCCAGCGGCCGAACCAGCTTCCGTCGGCCTCCTGCTCGCGCACGATATAGTCCAGCGCGGCTCGCATCCGTGGGTTCGCCTCGGTCTCGCCGAGCTGTGCCAGCATCGCCACGCAGCGCGCGCTGACATCCACGGTCGGCGGGTCGAGCAGCGCGCCGTGATCGGCGAAGGGGACGTTGTTCAGGTAATGGTAGCTGTTGTCGGCGTCGAAAGCGCCCCAGCCGCCGTTGCGGCTTTGCAGCCCGATGGTCCATTCCGCGCCGCGCGCGATGGCTTCGTCGAAATCCTCGCCCGGGTCCAGCCTGCGGCGGGCGCGGTCCATCGCCATCACCACCACGGCCGTATCGTCGAGATCGGGGTAGTGCGCGTTGCGGTACTGGAAGGCCCAGCCGCCGGGGCGCACGTCGGGGCGGATCTCGGCCCAGTCGCCGCGCACCTCCAGCTCCTGCAGCGGCTTCAGCCAGGCCAGGCCCTTCTCCACCGCCTCGGCATGCTCCAGCTCGCCCGCCTCCATCAGCGCGTGGCAGGTCAGCGCGGTGTCCCAGACCGGGGAGACGCAGGGCTGGCAATAGGCCTCGTCCTCGCCGACGATCAGCAGCTTCTCGACCGAGGCACGGGCGATGGCGCGGTCCGGATGATCCTCCGGATAGCCGAGCACGTCGTACATCATCACGCTGTTGGCCATGGCCGGATAGATCGCGCCCAGCCCGTCCTCGCCGTTGAGCCGCTCGCGCACGAAGTTCACGCACCAGTCGATGGCGCGCTGGCGCGAGCCCCTGGGCCAGAGCGGCTCGGCGGCCTTGAGGCCGAGGTCGAGGCTGTTGAAGAACAGCGCCCAGCCCGGCTTCCGATGCGTCTTCGCCCGCCGCAGCCGCATGCGGTCGCGGGGCAGGAAGAGCTCGGGGATATGGATGCCGCGCGGGTTGCGGGCGCGGGCCTTCTTCGCCTGCAGCACCAGCAGCGGCACGATCACCGTGCGCGCCCAGTAGGCCATCTTGCTCAGGTGGATCGGGAACCAGCGCGGCAGCAGCACCATCTCCACCGGCATGGAGGGCACGCGGCTCCAGGAGATCTCGCCGTACATGGCGAGCAGGATGCGGGTGAAGACATTGGCGGCGCCCGCGCCGCCACGGGCCAGCAGAGCCTCGCGCGCCCGCGCCATGTGCGGCGCGTCGGGGCTGTCGCCGATCATCTTCAGGCAGAAATAGGCCTTCACCGTCGCGCTGATGTCGAAGGCGCCGCCATGAAACAGCGGCCAGCCGCCATGATCGCCCTGGATGCGGCGCAGGTAGTTGCCGATGCGCCGCTCCAGCTCCAGGTCCTCCGGCTCCGCCAGATGATGGCGCAGCAGGACGTACTCGGCGGGGATGGTGGCGTCGGCCTCCAGCTCGAAGACCCAGTGCCCGTCCTCGCGCTGCATCTCCTTGAGTGCCTGCGCGGCACGCCCGACCATCGCATCGAGCGTGGCCGCGCTGACCGGTTCCCCAGCCGCGGGATGCGGGGCCGCAGGGTGCGAAGCCAGGGAAGCGATGTCGTCGGTGTTGTCCTGCGGTACACCAGCCGGTGCGTCGAACATTTCGCAGCAGCCTCAGTTCATGATGGAGAGGGCCAGAGCGGCAGCCCTCTCTCCGGAGCGCAAGGCGCCCTCGATGGTGGAAGGAAGTCCGGTATCGGTCCAATCGCCTGCCAGGAACAGGTTCGTCCAGCGGGTGTGGGTGGATGGCCGCCTTGCGTCCTGCGCGGGCGTGGCGGCGAAGGTGGCGCGCTTCTCCTTCACGATGCGCCAGGGGGGGAGGGCATCGGTAAGTCCATGCACGCGCACGATGTCGCCCCAGATGCGCCGGGCCAGCGCCTCCGGATCGGCGTCCAGCAGCGCATCGGCATTGCTGATGGTGACGGAGAAGCGGTCGTGGAAGGCGAAGATCCATTCTGCCGTGCCGCCGACCACGCCGATCATCGGCTCCGCGCCTTCCGGCGGGGCGAGGCGGAAATGCGCGTTCAGGATGGCGCGGAAATCGTCCGGCGCCTCCAGCCCCGGCACCAGTTCCGTGGCCACCCAGGGCGGCACGGCCAGCACCACGGCCTCGTCCCGCCCGACCGGCACGAGGCCATCGGCGAAGGCCAGGGCGGAGACGCGCTCGCCCTCGAATTCCAGCCCGCGCAGCCGGCGGGACAGGCGGATCCCGGTGCCCTGGCGGCCCAGATGCGCCAGGGCCGGGTCCACGAAGGCGGCGGCCAGGGTCGGCTCGGCGATGCGCGGGCGGCAGGCGCCACCGCCCCGGGCCAGGCTGTCCCGCACCACGGCGCCGGCGAGGTCGGCCGAGCCTTCCTGCGGGCGGGTGTTCAGGGCGGCGACCAGGAAGGGCTGGAGCAGGCGTTCCCAGAGCGGGCCGGAGCAGTCCAGCACCTCGTCGATCCGCTTGCCGGGATGCGGGCGCAGCAGCTTGCCAAGGGCGAGGTAGCCCGCCGCCCCGGTGCCGGGCACGCGGCGGGAGGGGCTGAGGATCCACCAGGGCAGGGGACCGTCATTCGGCCGCAGCCGCCAGGAGTCCCCGTCGCGCAGGTCGGTGAAGGCGAAATCGGCCGTTTCCGGCCCGGCCAGCCGGTCCTCCGCCCCGATGGCGGCGAGATAGCGGGTCACGGATTCATTGCCGGACAGGATGAGATGGTTGCCGTTGTCGATCACCAGGCCGAGCTGGCTGTCGCGATAGGAGCGGCAACGCCCCCCGGCCTGCGCGGCCGATTCCGACAACTCCACCGGCAGGCCCCGCCCGGCCAGCGCCACCGCCGCCGAGAGCCCGGCCATCCCGGCCCCCACCACATGGGCCCGTCCTAGATGGTCCCGCGCCCGACCTGTCACGCCCGGTCCGCTCATCCGAACAGCCCGTGCCGCGCCACGATCCAGAGCAGGCGCGGCTTGCCGATCCGCACCCTCCGGCGCGGCGCGCGCCAGCCCTGGGCCAGCATCCTGTCCAGGATGCGGCGGTACACCGCCCCCATCAGGCGCGGCGCCATCAGCCGGCCACGGGGCCGGGCCCGCATGACCCGTTCCGCCCCGGCGAAATGGGCCTGGGCCTCGTGGGCGAGGGCATGGCAGGCGATGTCCACACGCGGGTCGGCGATCACCGCCGCCGGGTCGTCCATAAGGCTGGCCGGAATGCCGGCGGCGGCCAGCTCCTCGCGCGGCAGGTAGAGCCGCCCGATCGCGGCGTCCTCATCCAGGTCGCGCAGGATGTTGGTCAGCTGCAGCGCCATGCCGAGGCTGTGCGACAGGGCGAGGCCGGGCGCTTCCTCCATGCCGAAGACGCGGCAGGACAGGCGCCCCACCGCGCAGGCCACGCGGTCGCAGTAGAGGTTCAGGGTGGCGCGGTCCGGGGCGCGGATATCGCCCGCGACATCCATCGCCATGCCTTCGACGACAGCCAGGAAATCCTCCAGCCGCAGCCCGTAGCGGCGCACCGTCCCGTGCAGGAAGGCCGCGCGCCCGGCCGGCCGGCCGGCGAAGAGGGCGGCGAGGTCGCGCCGCCACTCCTCCAGTTCCGCAGCGCGGGAGGGGCGGGGGCGCGTGCCGTCATCGGCGATGTCGTCCACCTGCCGGCAGAAGGCGTAGATGGCGAACATGCCCGCCCGTTCCGGCTTCGGCAGCAGGCGCATGGCGGCATAGAAGGAACTGCCGGAAACCTGCCGCTCCAGCGCGGCCAGGTCGTCGGTTGTGCTCACGGCGGCTGTCACCTCGTCATTCCCGCCGTCGCGCCTCCTTCTCCGTTCCGCCGGCCCCATCGGGTGATGCCATAGCCGGCCGTGTGCCTCTCCGGGAGGGCCAGCCCCAGCGGGTGCCCAGCGTTCCGGCCGCTCCCAGCAGGGCGAGGCCCAGGGCCTCGGCACGCCGGTGATGCACGCGCTCCGCCAGGGGATCGCGCCGGAGCAGCCGAATCGTCAGGCTTTCCGCCAGTTTCTGGATCACTCCTACTTCCACAGAGAGACGCAGATCCTGGATCTGTGTCGAAAAAGCGCGTGAGGCGTCCAGCAATCCGGCGGTTTTCTCCGCCAGCGTGGCGATCACGCCACGCAGGGCGGGGCTGGCGGCAGGAGCGTCCAGCGCCTCCACCCCGATCCCGGCGCGTTCCAGCAGGTCCCGCGGCAGGTAGACCCGGTCCAGGTTCCGGCGGTCCTTGGCGCAGTCCTGCAGGTGGTTGATCATCTGCAGGGCGCTGCACAGGGCGTCGTTGCGCGGCCACAGGGCCCGGCTCTCACCATGCACGTCCAGCACGAAGCGCCCGACCGGCGAGGCGGAATAGCGGCAATAGTCCATCAGCTCCGCCCAGTCCGCGTAGCGGAGCCGGGTCACATCGCGGCGAAAGGCTTCCAGCAGATCCAGCGGGTGCTGCTCGTCCAGCCCGCGCTCGCGCAGCACCCGGTGCAGCGCCTCGCCCTCAGGATTGGCGCCTGCCTCGCCCCGCAGCCCGCGCTCCATGCGGGCGAGCTGCTCCAGCTTCTCCGCCGGGGCGGCGGTGGGGTGGTCGGCCACGTCGTCGGCGATCCGGGCGAAGCGGTAGAAGGCCAGGATGGCCGGACGGTGCCGGGCGCTGACGAGATGCGAGGCGACGGGGAAGTTCTCGTCCCCCGAACCCTTGCCGGAAGCGAGATCGGCGGCCTGGGTCATGGCCGGGCTCCTCCGGTGCTTGTGCCGGTGCCGGAACCCTGGCCGGCCGTTTCCATCTGCGCCTGGGCGCGGCCCTTCCACATGCCGCCCCGGCCACGCCGGACATCGAGCGCGGAACGCAGCGTGAAGACCGTGTAGGCGAGGCCGATGGCAGGTAGGGCCAGGCCCCAGAGCACCGCGCCCGGCGGGGACAGCCGGTAGAAGCGGAGCATCGGATGGAAGGCCAGGGCCATCAGCCCCCAGGCCAGGAAGCTCAGGAACTGCGCCCAGCCGCCCGCGAAAAGCGCCAGCAGCACCGGCAGCATGTAGGTCACAACCATCCCCAGCACCGTCCCGGCCAGGAGCCAGGGCGAATAGCCGAGCTGCGCATAGGCGGAGCGGGACACCATCCGACCGATCTCGGCCACGCTGCGATAGGGGCGCAGGCTGGCGGCGCGGTAGGTCAGGCTGAGGCGGATCGGCCCCTGCGCCTTGAGCCGGCGGCCCAGGGCGCAATCGTCGATGATCTCGTGCCGGATGGAGTCGATGCCCCCGGCGGCCTCCAGCGCCGTGCGGCGGACCAGCATGCAGCCCCCGGCGGCGGCGGCCATCGGGTTGCGGTCGTCGGAGACCCAGCGGAAGGGATAGAGCATCTGGAAGAAGAAGACGAAAGCGGGGATCAGGAAGCGTTCCGCCGCATTGGCGCAGGAGAGCTCCGCCATCAGCGAGACCAGGGCGCAGCGGTCGCGCTCCGCCCGCGCCACCAGGGCGCGCAGGTTGGTCGGCGTATGGCCGATATCGGCATCGGTCAGCAGCAGGTATTCCGGCGGCGCCTCGCCAGTCCCGGCGCAGGCATGGGCCACGCCCTGGCGCACGGCCCAGAGCTTGCCGGTCCAGCCCTGCGGCAGCGGGGTGCCGGGCAGAACCTCCAGCCGCTCCTCGGCACCGGGGATAGCGCGTGCCGCCTCGGCCGTGCCGTCGGTGCTGCCGTCATCCACCAGGATGACGCGGAAGGGGCCGGGATAGCGCTGCGCCAGCAGGCTGCCGACCGAGCGGGCGATGACATCGGCCTCGTTGCGGGCGGGGACTACGGCGATGACGGCCGGCCAGGAGGCGGGGTCGGGGGCCTCGTCCCGATCGTCGCGGTCGCGGGCCAGCCAGAAGCCGCCGCGTGCCAGCAGCATGACGAGCCAGATCGCCACGGGCACGAGTGCAAGCAGGGTGAGAAGCATTCAGTGCAGGTAGCCTGCCTCGCGAAACCAGGCCAGGGCATCGGCCACGCCCTGCTGGTACGGGCGGGCGCTGTAGCCCAGCTCCCGTTCCGCCTTGGCGGAGGAGAAGAACATCCGGTAGCGCGACATGCGCAGGCCATCCACGGTCAGCAGCGGCTCCTTGCCGGTGATCCGCGCCACCGCCTCGAAGCCGTAGGCGAGGGGGTAGAGCGGGCCGCGCGGCAGGCTGATCCGGGGCGGCTTGCGCCCGGTCAGCCCCGCGATCACCGAAAGGAGTTCCTTCAGCGACACGTTCTCGCCGCCCAGGATATAGCGTTCGCCGATCCGCCCGCGCTCGAAGGCCAGCAGGTGCCCGGCGGCGATGTCGTCCACATGCGCGAAGTTCAGCCCCGTATCGACGAAGGCGGGCATCTTGCCGCGCGCCGCATCCAGGATCATGCGCCCCGTGGGTGTCGGGCGGATGTCGCGCGGCCCGATCGGGGTGGAGGGGTTCACGATGACAGCGGGGAGATTCTCCTTCGCCACCATCTCCTCGACCACCCTCTCGGCCCAGGTCTTGGATCGCTTGTAGACGCCGATCGCCTCTTGCGGCGCGGCAGGGGAGGTCTCGTCCACCGGGCCGGTGGCCCCGGCGATCCGGAGCGTGGCCACGCTGCTGGTATGGACGATGCGCTCCACGCCTTCCTTCAGCGCGGCGCGCATCAGGTTGCGCGTGCCCTCCACATTGGCGCGCGTCATCACCGAGGGATCGGGCGCCCAGAGCCGGTAATCCGCTGCCACGTGGAAGAGGTAGCGCATCCCCTTGAGCGCGGCGGCGAGGGATGCGGCATCGGTGAGGTCACCCTGCACCACCTCGAAGCCCAGGCCCGACAGGTTGCTGCGTGGGCTGGTGGGACGGATGAGGGCGCGCACCTCCAGCCCGCGGGCCAGAAGGCTGCGCGCCACGGCGGAGCCGAGAAAGCCGGATGCGCCCGTGACCAGGACCTTGTCGCCGGGGCGAAGGGGCACCGGGGACGGCTGATCCGTCCGATCGCCAGCCTGTTCCATCGATTCGGGGAGCTCCGGATCGGCCTGTGCTGCGGCGGGCCAGAGCTGCCCGGGCTTCCCGCCGGCTGGCCGGATACGGGGCGGGAAGCCGGCGCAAGTTAGCCCAAATAAGCGGGGTATGAAAATGGCCCTGACGCGATTATGGCGGAAAAACAGGCAAATAGGCCATGGAATGGCGGGACGCGTGCATCGCGCACGACATGCTTGTGCTTCCGGGCCATGCCAAGCCGTCCGATGGAGAAAGTACCGGAAGCGGGCCAGATCGTTATGAAAACCGGAGTTTGTGTAATCTTCCGGAGATAACAGGAAGTTTTATCTATTGTGAAGATTTATCTCGTGTTATGAGACGTCTCACAAGGCGCATCGACGCTCGCAGTGTTCACCCTTCCTGAACGCTTTTCATGCGGAACTGATGCCCGAACATGGAACAGAAGGTTTGCCCGCCATGGACATGAACTGGGTCGGACGGCTCGCCCGCCAGGACATCCTCCCCCCACGCGTGACCGAGGACCCCGCCCTGCTGGCCTCCATCGACGAGGATCTCCGCCAGGCTTCTGCTGCCATCGACGCGGCGCTGGTTTCCCCGATGCGGGCCATCAAGGCACAGCACATCGCCCGTGCCATGGCGCATATGGCCGAAGCCCAGCGCGTCCAGCGCGTGTTGGAAGTCGCCGCGCAGCGCGAGGGCTGAGGAAGCCTCATCCGAGCGGCGCGGCGGGGATCAGCCGAAAGGGCGCAACCTGTCCCGCCACCCTGGCGAATACAGCGGCACCATGGCCCGAAGCGGATCTTCCCCGGATTCCGCTTCCGCCATCTCATCCGGCAGGGCCGGCTTTGCCAGGCGCAGCAGAAGCGGGCGCGGCAGGAGCTTCCGGTCCGGCTGGCCCGTCCCGCAACGTTCGACCCGCTCCTCACGCCGGGTAGCCTGCAGCGCCGCCAGGGGCTTGATCAGCCGGCGCATTTCCCGCTGCACCATGTCCGCTGCCCAGTTCTGGTGCGCCGCGCCGAAGATGGCGGAGGCGACTGCCCATGATTCGTCTTCGGAATGCCCTGTTCGCCGCAACTCCTCGTATTGCCGGGCAGCCTCGCGAGCGGCGAGGAGATCGAGCGTCGTAGGGGGAGGGGAGGATTCGTGGGCCATGGGCGAAGGTTAGCGAGAAAAGAACAAATAGGGAACAAAAACCTCATGCGAAAACATCCCCGGAACTGATGGGTGTGGAGTCCAGGGATCGGGCATGATGGTGCGCCATGGTCCAGGGGCTGGTCGAGACCGGTGGTGCGAACCAGATCAAAGCTATGATGAGGAAATTGGCTGGGGAACCTGGATTCGAACCAAGACTGCCCGAGTCAGAGTCGGGAGTTCTACCGTTAAACTATTCCCCAGAGGCCGGGTCGAATGCCCCGGTCACTGACGAGGCGCGAGATAGCATCGGTCCTCATGGCCTGCAACCACCCCAGCGCATGAAAGCTCTTGCCCAGGCGCATGGGCTCCCGGATCATGACAATCCCATGGCGACGATGAGCCACCTCCCGACCTGTCGCCCCGGCTCGGCCTTCGCCGCGCCGGTCCATGCGGCGATCGACCTCGGGACAAACAACTGCCGCCTCCTGTTGGCCGCGCCCGGCGGTCCGGAGGGTTTTCGCGTCCTCGACAGCTTCAGCCGAATCGTGCGCCTGGGGGAGGGCCTGGGCCGGACCGGCAGCCTGACCAGCAGCGCCGTGGACCGTGCCCTGGGGGCGCTCTCCGCCTGCCGGGACAAGCTGGCCCGCCGCCCGATCTATGCGGCGCGTGCCGTCGCCACCGAGGCCTGTCGCCGCGCCGCCAATGGCGCGGATTTCCTGCGCCGCGCGGAATCCGCCCTGGGCCTGCCGATCGAGGTGATCTCGCCGCGCGAGGAAGCGGTCCTCGCCATGGAATCCTGCGCGCCGCTGATGGCGGAGGCGGACCGGCGGATCCTGCTCTTCGACATCGGCGGCGGCTCGACCGAGGTCGCCTGGATCCGCACGCCGCGCGAACCGGGGGAGCAGCCCTCGCTCCTCGGCTATGTCTCCGTCCCCGTGGGGGTGGTAACGGTGGCCGAGCAGGCGGGCGCACTCTGCGACAGCCGCCAGGGCTTCGCCGCGCTGGTGGAGGAGATCGCCTCCCGGCTGGAGCCCTTCAACGCCGTCCATTGCATTCGCCAGGAGATGCGCGCCGGCGGGGTCAGCCTGATGGGCACCAGCGGCACGGTGACCACCCTGGCCGGCATCGCCCTGGACCTGCCGCGCTATTCGCGCCCGCTGGTGGATGGGCAGGTGCTGAGCATCGATGCGGCGGACGAGGCGCTGCACCAGCTGCTGTCGCTGGGGCGGGCGGGCATGGCGGCGCATCCCTGCATCGGGCCGGAGCGGATGGACTTCGTCCTGCCAGGCTGCGCCATCTACGCCGCCATCCGCCGCACCTGGCCTGCCCCGCGCCTCACCGTCTGCGATCGCGGGCTGCGGGAGGGCATGCTGCTGCGGATGATGCGCCATGGCCGCCCCGCGGCCGGGCGCCGGGGGCGGGAATGGCTCCTGGCACGCGGGGCGAGCGCCGCGACGCATTGAAGGCCGCGTGCCGGGCCTTCCGGGAAACAACCGGCGGCCGATTTTCCTGGCCCGCCGTCTGCGGGGCGGCTCCGCGCTTTCGGGTCTCGCTGCCCCTGCTCCATCCATGGCGACCTGCTCTATAAGAGGTCCATGAAACCTCCCGCCGATCGCGGCCTCACCGCGCGCCTGCGCACCGCCAAGGGCCGGACGACCGCCTCCCAGCGCTGGCTGGAACGCCAGATCAACGACCCCTATGTCCGCGCCGCCAAGGCCGCCGGATGGCGCTCGCGGGCCGCCTTCAAGCTGCTGGAGCTGGACGAGCGCTTCAAGCTGCTGAAACCGGGCCAGCGCGTGGTGGACCTGGGCGCCGCGCCCGGGGGCTGGACCCAGGTCGCACTGAAGACGATCGGCGACCGCGGCCGGGTGGTCGCGCTGGACCTGCTGCCGATCGACCCGATCCACGGGGCGGTGCTGCTGGAGGGCGACTTCACCGAGCAGGCGGGCGAGGATGCGGTGCTGGCGGCGCTGGACGGGCAGGCGGACCTGGTGCTGTCCGACATGGCGCCCAACACCACCGGCCACAACGCGACCGACCATCTGCGGATCATGGGGCTGGTGGAGCTGGCGGCGGATTTCGCGCGGCGTGTCCTGGCGCCGGGAGGCGGCTTCGTGGCGAAGGTCTTCCAGGGCGGCACGGAAAAGGAACTGCTGGCCGCGCTCAAGCGCGATTACGCCCAGGTGCGCCATGCCAAGCCACCCGCCAGCCGCAAAGACAGCGCCGAGGCCTATGTCGTGGCCCAGGGCTTCCGCGGCTCAAACGACTGAGTTCTGGGACCGCGGTGGCGGTGCGTCCAGGCCGGCGGCCCTGCGGCGGGCGCGACCCTGCCAGGATCGTGCGGGACAACCTGCACGGGCGGAGAAGCTTGCCATCGACCGCCCCGGCAGCGTAGGAGGGGCCGCCAAGGTCGCGCAGCGCCATCCCCCGAGAGGCCCCCGCCCATGGCACCCGATATGCTCCCCCGAATCGACAGCCGCATCACCTTCGAGGAGGCCTTCGCCTTCGACGACGTGCTGCTGGTTCCCGGCTATTCCACCGTCCTGCCCTCCCAGACCGACACCCGCACCAGGCTGACGCGGGAAATCCGGCTGAACATCCCGCTCGTCGCCGCGGCGATGGACACGGTGACCGAGGCCCCCATGGCCATCGCCATGGCCCAGGCCGGCGGCATCGGCGTGATCCACAAGAACCTTTCCATCGAGGAGCAGGCCGCCCAGGTCCGCCGGGTGAAGAAGTTCGAGAGCGGCATGGTGGTGAACCCCGTCACCATCCATCCCGACCAGACCCTGGCCGATGTCCGCGCCCTGCAGGACCAGCACCACATCAGCGGCATCCCCGTGGTGGAGCGGGAAAGCAAGCGCCTTGTCGGCATCGTCACCAGCCGCGACGTGCGCTTCGCCACGGACCCCAACCTCCGGGTCTATGAGCTGATGACGCGGGAGAACCTCGTCACCGTGCTGAATGACGCCACGCCGGAGCAGGCGCGGTCGCTGCTGCACAAGCACCGGATCGAGAAGCTGCTGGTGGTGGACGACCAGTACCGCTGCATCGGCCTGATCACCGTCAAGGATATGGACAAGGCCCAGGCCAACCCGTCCGCCGTGAAGGACGCGATGGGCCGCCTGCGCGCCGCCGCCGCGACCGGCACGGGCGAGGACGGGCTGCGCCGCGCCGAGGCCCTGGTGGATGCCGAGGTGGACGTGATCGTGGTGGACACCGCCCATGGCCATTCCGCCGGCGTGCTGAAGGCGGTGGAGCGGGTGAAGCAGCTCTCCAACAGCGTGCAGGTGATCGCTGGCAACGTGGCGACGCCGGAGGCGGTGCTGGCGCTGATCGAGGCGGGCGCCGATGCGGTGAAGATCGGCATCGGCCCGGGCTCCATCTGCACGACCCGGATCGTGGCCGGTGTCGGCGTGCCGCAGCTGACGGCGGTGCTGGAATGCTCCGCCGCGGCGCGGGAGAAGGACGTGCCGGCCATCGCCGATGGCGGCATCCGCACCTCGGGCGACATCGCCAAGGCCATCGCCGCCGGCGCCGATTGCGTGATGATGGGCAGCCTCTTCGCCGGCACGGACGAGGCGCCGGGCGAGGTCTTCCTCTACCAGGGCCGCTCCTTCAAGTCCTATCGCGGCATGGGCTCGCTGGGCGCCATGGCGCGCGGCTCGGCCGACCGCTACTTCCAGGCCGAGGTACAGGACAGCCTGAAGTTCGTGCCCGAGGGGATCGAGGGCCGCATCGGCTACAAGGGCCCGGTCGGCGCGGTGATCCACCAGCTCGTGGGCGGGCTGCGCTCGGCCATGGGCTATACCGGCAACGGCACGATGGCGGAGATGCAGCGCAACTGCCGCTTCCGCCGCATCACCAATGCCGGGCTGCGGGAAAGCCATGTTCATGACGTGGCGATCACCCGCGAGGCGCCGAACTACCGCGCCGACGGCTGAGACCCTTCCTCCGGCCCGGCGGCAGGCCGGGCCGGAGCCATTCCTTTCCATGCAACCCGCCCCGGGCCGAGGCGCTGCCATCCAGGCGCCTCCCCGGGGCGTTGCCCGTTCAGGCAGAATTCTTGAGATGACCCCCGCCGCCCGTATCGCCGCCGCCGTCACCCTGCTGGAGCAGCAGGAGGCCCAGCCCCGTCGCCCGGCGGACGCGGTGGCCAACGAGTTCTTCCGGGCGCGCCGCTATATCGGGGGCGGCGACCGCCGCGCCGTGGCGGAGATCGCCTGGGGCGTGGTGCGGGAGCGGCTGCGCCTCGACTGGCACCTGGGACGTGTCGGCGGCCAGCCGACGCCGCGCCTGCTGGTCGCGACCTACATGCTCATGGCCTCCGGGGAATCCCTTCAGGCCGTGCTGGCCGCCTTCAGTGGCGAACGCCATGCGGAGGCGCCGCTGGAGCCGGGCGAGCGCCGCGTCCTTTCCGCCCTGCGGCCACCGCTGCTGCGCCCGGAGATGCCCGAGGAGATCCGGCTCAACATCCCCGGCTGGGCGCTGCCGGGCTTCCGCGAGCGTTTCGGCCCGGAACTGCCGGAGGCGGCGAAGGCCATGAGCGGCGCCGCGCCGCTGGACCTGCGGGTGAACCTGCTGAAGGGCACGCGCGAGACGGCCATCACCGCGCTGGCCGCAGAGGGCATCACGGCACAGCCCACCACCCTGTCCCCTTGGGGCCTGCGGCTGGCGGAGCGTCAGCCGATCCTGGCCACCCGCGCCTTCCGCGAGGGGTTGGTGGAGATCCAGGACGAGGGCTCGCAGCTCATCGCCCTGTTGGCCGATGCGCGGCCGGGGATGCGGGTCGCCGACTACTGCGCCGGGGCGGCGGGCAAGACCCTGGCCATGGCGGCCGCCATGGACAATCGCGGGCGGATCGTGGCCTGCGACGTATCCGTGCCGCGGCTCTCGGGGGCCTCGCAGCGCCTGCGCCGGGCCGGGGTGGACAATGCAGAGACGCATCTGCTGGTGCCTGGCGACCGCTGGGCCAAGCGCCGGGCGGGGCAGTTCGACCGCGTCCTGGTGGATGCGCCCTGCACCGGCACCGGCACCTGGCGGCGCAACCCTGATGCCCGGCTGCGTACCGGCGCGGGTGACCTGGCGGAGCTCCAGGTGAAACAGGGCGAGATATTGCGCCGCGCGGCTTCCCTGGTGCGCCCGGGGGGAAAGCTGGTCTACGCTACCTGCTCGGTCCTGCCCGGGGAGGATGAGGTGCAGGTGCGGGAGTTTCTGAGCGACCATCCGGAGTTCCGGGCGGTGCCGCTGGCGGAGGCCTGGGCGCAGGGCTTCGCCGGGTGGGAAGGGGAGGCGGTTCCGGTCAGGCCCGGTGCCGCTATGGGCGTCGGCCTGGGTGGCACCCTGGGTGGCGCCTCGGGCACGGAAGGGGATTTCCTGGCCCTGGCGCCGCACCGGGAGGAGACGGACGGCTTCTTCTGCGCCGTGCTGGAGCGGCGGGAGGCCGGGACATCGTGACCGCCATCCGCCGCGCCCGGCCGCAGGATGCCTTCGCCATCGGCGCCGTGCATGTCGCGGCCTGGCGTGATTCCTATGCCGGGCTGCTGCCGGACGACTACCTCGCCAACCTCTCGCCGCAGCGGATCGGCGCCGGCTACGGCCAGGGGCTGATCTCCCGGCGGGAGGGCGAGGCTCTCTTCGTCGCCGAGATCCCGGAGCCGGGCCGGCGCGTCGTGGGCTTCGCCTCGGCCGGTCCCGCCCGGCGCGCGGGGATGGGAAGCCGCTGGGGGGAGGGCGAGGTCGCCACCCTCTATGTCCTCAGCGACTACCGGGACCAGGGAATCGGCCGCCGGCTGCTGCGGGCCTCCGCCGCGCACCTGGCGGCGATCGGCTGCGCCTCGGCCATGCTCTGGGTGCTGTCCGACAACCATGCCCGCTTCTTCTACCGCCATCTCGGCGGGCGCCCAGTCGCCCAGGAGGTCATCCAGGTCGGCGGCCGGGCAGTGCAGCAGACTGCCATCGCCTGGGACCCGATCGAGACCCTGCTCGACGCCACGGCCGTTTCTTCCCGCGGCTGACCTGCCCTGCGCAGGAAGTGGTTGACGCCGCCCCTTCCGCCGTGCTTCGCGCCGCCATGGCCGACCCCACCGCGACGACTCCCGTCACCCCAGCCCCCGCCTCGGCGCAAGAGGCCGCTGGGGGGCATGACCGCATCCTGATCCTCGATTTCGGCAGCCAGGTGACGCAGCTGATCGCGCGCCGCCTGCGCGAGAGCGGGGTGTATTGCGAGATCTGGCCCTTCACCGCCAGCGACGACCGTATCCGCGACTTCCAGCCGCGCGGCATCATCCTGTCCGGCGGCCCGGCCAGCGTGAACGAGGGCGAGAGCCCCCGCGCGCCGCAGGCCGTCTTCGACCTCAAGCTGCCGGTGCTGGGCATCTGCTACGGGCAGCAGACCATGTGCGCCCAGCTCGGCGGGCTGGTGGAGAGCGGCCATCACCGCGAGTTCGGCCGCGCCTTCGTCGAGATCACCGACGGTTGCGCCCTGACCCAGGGCGTCTGGGAGAAGGGCGCCCGCGAGCAGGTCTGGATGAGCCATGGCGACCGCGTGACGCGCCTGCCGGAAGGCTTCCGCCCGGTGGGCGTGAGCGAGGGCGCACCGCTCGCCATCATCGCCGATGACAGCCGCCACTATTACGGCGTGCAGTTCCACCCGGAGGTCGTGCACACGCCGCACGGCGCCGCGCTGCTGCGGAACTTCACGCATGCCGTCTGCGGCTGCAAGGGTGACTGGACCATGGGCGCCTTCCGCGCCGAGGAGATCGCCCGCATCCGCGCCCAGGTCGGCGCCGGCCGGGTGATCTGCGGCCTGTCCGGCGGCGTCGATTCCTCGGTGGCGGCGGTGCTGATCCACGAGGCGATCGGCGACCAGCTCACCTGCATCTATGTCGATCACGGGCTGATGCGCGCGGGCGAGACGGAGCAGGTGCTCGCCACCTTCCGAGACCGCTTCAACATCAAGCTGGTGCACCGCGACGCCTCCGACCTCTTCCTCGGCGCGCTGAAGGGCGTCACCGACCCGGAGGTGAAGCGCAAGACCATCGGCCGGCTGTTCATCGAGGTCTTCGAGGAGGAGCAGGCCAAGATCGGCGGCGCCGATTTCCTGGCCCAGGGCACGCTCTATCCGGACGTGATCGAGAGCGTCTCCGCCACCGGCGGCCCCTCCGTCACCATCAAGTCGCACCACAATGTCGGCGGCCTGCCCGAGAACATGCGCATGAAGCTCGTCGAGCCGCTGCGCGAGCTGTTCAAGGACGAGGTCCGCGCCCTGGGCCGCGAACTGGGCATGCCGGAAGCCATCGTTGGCCGCCACCCCTTCCCGGGGCCGGGGCTCGCCATCCGTATCCCCGGCGAGGTGACGCGGGAAAAGGTGCAGATCCTGCAGCAGGCGGACCTGGTCTTCCTGGAGGAGATCCGCAATGCCGGCCTCTACGACGCGATCTGGCAGGCCTTCGCGGTGCTGCTGCCGGTCCGCACCGTGGGCGTGATGGGTGACGGCCGCACCTACGACCAGGCCTGCGCCCTGCGCGCCGTCACCAGCACGGACGGCATGACGGCGGATGTCTATCCCTTCGAGATCGCCTTCCTGAGCCGGGTTGCCAACCGGATCGTCAACGAGGTGCGCGGGATCAACCGCGTTGCCTACGACGTGACCAGCAAGCCGCCCGGGACCATCGAGTGGGAATGATTCAGGCCCATCCGAACGCCGCCGATTTTACGCTGCGGTACGACCTAAAACACTGAAAACGAAAATAAATCCCTCCTATGCCAATCGACATCTATCGGTGGGCATAGACGGTGTTCGGCGGCCTCGCTGTCGGGCCTCGCCCCCATTGATCAACCGGAAAAACGAAAGTACCGTCAGGTCAAACGAGGCCAATGACGGTACTTTTTGCGAACTAATGCAGTGAGATAAAAGCATTTTCGACGCCATCGGCCTGCAAAAACCGCGTGACGGTACTTTTCCGCGAGGAGGCCCGAAATGTTGACCGATGCAGCACTCAAGTCTTTGAAACCAAAAGCCAAAATGTACAAGGTTTCCGATCGTGACGGCATGTATGTGCGCGTCGCGCCGTCGGGCGCCATCTCTTTCAGGCTCGACTATCGGCTGAACGGCAGGCGGGAGACCGTGTATCTCGGCAGATATGCCCGTGACGGAATATCGCTCGCCAGGGCTCGCGAGCTATCCATTGATGCGCGGCGCGCGATCGCCGAGGGGCGGTCTCCCGCCATCGAGAAGCAGCGGGAGAAGCGTAGGATCAAGGAAGCAAAGAGCTTCGGCCAGTTCGGCGAGAAGTGGCTGACCAACGCGACGATGGCCGACAGCACACGCGCGATGCGTCGCTCCATCTTCGAACGCGAACTCATGCCCGTCTGGCGAAATCGTCTCCTGACGGAGATCACACCCGACGACCTGCGCACTCACTGCGGCAAGATCGTCGAACGGGGTGCGCCTGCGACCGCCATCCATGTACGGGATATCCTGAAGCAGATTTACGGCTATGCCATTCTGCACGGCGAGAAGGTCGCCAACCCGGCCGATGACGTTGGTCCGGCCTCGATCGCCACCTTTACGCCGAAGGACCGCGCGCTTTCGCCTGCAGAGATCCGCATCATGTTCAAGCAGCTCGAGCATGTTGCGACGTTGCCAACGATCCGCCTCGGTATGAAGCTCTACCTCCTCACCATGGTCCGGAAGAGCGAGTTGCAGGATGCAGTTTGGGACGAGATCGATTTCGACAACGCCGTCTGGACCATCCCGAAGGAGCGCATGAAGCGGTCGAAGCCGCACAATGTCTACCTGTGCCGACAGACCCTCGACATCATGATTGCGCTCAAGACCTGCTCCGGCAACTCCCGATATCTGTTGCCGTCCCGGTATGACGCGGACGCGCCGATGTCGCGCGCGACCTTCAATCGGGTTACCTATGCCGTCGTCGAACAAGCCAAGAAGGAGGGGCTGCCGCTGGAGCCTTTCACAGTCCATGATCTGCGGCGAACGGGCTCGACGCTGCTGAACGAGTTGGGCTTTAACAGCGACTGGATCGAAAAGTGCCTGGCGCACGAGGACGGGCGTTCATCGCGCGGCGTTTATAACAAGGCCGAGTATGAGGTGCAGCGCCGGCATATGATGCAGCAGTGGGCGGATACAGTAGACGCCTGGATCGACGGTCGGAAACACGCCCCCACGCTTTTGCCGACAACTATGCCCGTGATGGAGCTTGATCCCGCCCTTTGACCGGTCGGGTTTTGCGCTTGGTGACGTCGGGGTGCTGTGCACGACGGATCGGAGCAGTCCGCCGTGCCATCAGCCAAGCCTCGACCTCGGCGAGGTCCCAAACAATACAACGTGGTGAGAGCGCGAACCGACGAGGGAACTCGCCACGTTGTTCCATTTCGTAAATAGTGCTGTCGGCCATCGGCACCATCTCCCGCAACTGTTGCCGGCGGATTGTTCTCCGAATTTGCGTAGTTTCGATCTTTGCCATCTCAATCTCCATCGTTGCCAAGGCGATTGAGAACGATAGCTGCTGATACTGGAAGCCCCTCCGAAATGCGGTGCGGCATTTTCGGGCCGTAGCGTACACATCGGCGGGTTTTTCCCGACTACTAAGGGCAGATAGGAGCGAACAGTCGCTGATAGACAAGCTCGAAACTTGCGCCGCCCGCTACGAGGAGGCGCATTCAGTAAACGCGACTCCCTTCAAAATCCGCCGGAGCAATCCATGTCGGTTCGAGTCCGACCGCCCGCACCATTTCGGCCCAAAACCGCGAGTCCTTGCACCGCCGCCTCTACGCAGGAGGCGGCGGTGAGGGTCCGCAGCAACTCGGTGCGGTTTCCGCGGATACGGAACATCGGTTTTGCTGATCACTTCCACCCGCTGCGCGAGGGTGCGAAACCAGCTTGCGCCGGCTATGCGCCCAGCAGGCGGCCTCGGTGATCGGGCCGGGCTTGCGTCTTGGGGCATAGAACTCGTTGAACCCGGCATAGGCGTCAGCCTGCAGGATGCCTGATAGCCAGCCCAGTGCCGCTGCGGGTGCTCGCCGGTGCGGTCGCGGGAGTAGCGGAACATCGCTGCCGGCGGTGCCGGCCCGGCGAAGGCCGGTCGTCCCGGACACAGGTCCAGAGTCGGCCGGTGACGGTCCTGCCCTTGGTCAGCACCGGCACTGTGGTGTCGTCGCCATGCAGCCGCGCGGCGGCGAGCACATGAGCGTCGATCAGCGCCATCATCGGCGCCAGGCTGGCGGTGCAGGCGCCGACCCAGTCGGCCATGGTGGAAACACTGAGCTCGATGCCCTCGCGGGCGTAGGTTTCGCTCAGGCGGTTCAGCGGTAGGTGCTGGCCGAATTTGGCCTCCAAGATGGTGGCGACCAGCTGCGGGCCGGCGCGGCCGCGAGCAATCGGATGAAAAGGCGCTGCCAGCTGAGTGATGCGCTCGCAGTCCCGACAGGAGAACTTCTCCCGCACGGTCTGGATGACCTTCCACTGGCGGGGCACGACCTCCAGGGTCTCGGTGATGTCCTCGCCCAGCCTGAAGAGCTTACCGCCACAGCAGGGGCAGGCGGAGGGTGCCGGGATCACCGCGCGTTCGCGCGGCAGTTGCTCCGGCAGCGGCGCTCGAGCTGGCTGGCGACACGGTGACGTGCCGCTGGGCGACTTGTCCTTGGCCCCGGCGTTCTCAGCCTTGGTCGCGTCCTTGCTGGCGGCAACGACCAGCTCGACGAGTTCCAGTTCGAGCTGGTCAATCAGCTTGCGGCTGCGTTCGGAGGAAGCGCCGAACCTGTCGTGCTTGATCTTAGCGATCAGCAGCTTGAGATGCGCCACCATCGCCTCGGCGCCGATGGCACGTGCCTCGGCCTCCTGCCGCACCAACTCCGCAGCCGCATGCGCGTCTCGCAGGGCAGCGATGTTATTCGCACTATTGTCCGGGGCGGGCATTACGGCAGAGATCGAATCGCAATCCAGCGTGGCAGGAAGATGGAATGCGCCGCTGCGCCTACCTATCCCGCGACCTCTGGCCGCCAGGTTCGTTGCGGGTTCCGCCACTCGATGCCGTCGACCATGTAGGCCAACTGAGCGCCGGAGATCGCCACGCGTCAATCCGCCGGCGAGGGCCAGATGAAGCGGCCGCGTCCAAGGCGTTTGGCGTAAAGCGACATGCCGAGCCCATCGTGCCAGACGATCTTGACCAGGTCGCCGCGGCGGCCCCTGAACACGTAGAGATCGCCGGCATGGGGATCGCGGCCGAGGCGTCTGCTGCACCTGCAGCGCCAAGCCGTTCATGCCGCGCCGCATGTCTGTGTGGCCCATTGCCAGCCAGACCCGGACCCCAGAAGGGACCGGGATCATCCGCGCAGCACCGACGGCACGCGACGCAGAGCCGCGGTGCCGACCGTCTCGGGCACCCGCAGCGCGGTGCCATCCGGCAGCACGATCTCGATCCGGTCACCACGCTCGACATCTGGATCGGCGGAAGCCGGCGGTGCGGCCGGACCTGCGGGCAACGCCGCTGACAACGACACTGCCATCGCTGCCCGCTCCGACACGATCTGCATGGGCATGAAGACCGGCGTCTGCTCCGCCGCCAGGTCACCTGACCGGACCTGCTTGCGCCAAGACCACAGCACGCTGCGGCTCACTTCGTGCCGTCGCGCAATCTCTGCGAAGCACGCCCCTTGGCGCTCCGCCTCCGCGACGATCCGCAGCTTGTCCTCGACACGCCATTGGCGCCGCCGCTCGACGCCGCTGATGATTTCTATCCCGCTAACCCGCTCCGTCCTTAGCAACACCCTTACGAGCGTCGGTAAGATCAGAAGGCAGGTTCAGCCCCACACCGGAAGGCGGCCCTTGCCGGAGGAATACGAATGGACGACGTCTCCCAGGGGTTTCCACCCCAGCTGACCGCTTATGATCAGCGGCGTTGTGGGGATGAAGGTTTTGGGCCGGGGCCTATATGGTGAAGGCCTATGCCTAGGCGCCGAGTGACAAAGGTCAGGCGACAAGATGTCCGGAGTGCAGACGCGGGTGACGTTAGATGACAAGGATCAGCATGGAAAGGCGACACTTTCTCATCGGTGGGGCGGCATGTCTCACCTCTCCGGCGTTCGCGCGGTCTCGCTCGATGGATGTGATCATCGAATATGAGACAAGCACGGGCGGACACGTTGGACTTCATGCCGAGAACCTGCGCACCGGCTGGAAATTGACGTCGCGATCCGACGAGCGCTTCGTGATGTGCAGCACGGTGAAGGCATCGATCGCCGCCTGCATCCTTTCGCAAGTGGACCGCGGCACGATACGCCTTGATGATCCCATCCGCTTTGGTGCGAACGATGTCGAAGGCTGGTATGCGCCAGTGGCAACAGAGAACCTCGGCAGAGGAATGCTGTCGATCCGCGAGATGTGCAAGGCCGCCGTCGAGGAGAGCGACAACGTCTGCGCGAACTTTCTGCTGACGCGCCTCGGTGGGCCGGCAGCGATGACCGCTTACTGGCGCAGTCTCGGTGATCGGGTCAGCCGCCTCGATGATCCCGAGCCGATCCTCAATAGGACACCTCCTGGCGATGTACGGAATACGACGACGCCGGCTGCGATGGCTGCCACCTTGCGCCGCATGGTTCTCGGGTCGGCGTTGTCACCGGCGTCCCGTACCGATCTTCGAACCTGGATGATCGGGTGCAAGACCGGCGCACATCGGTTGCGAGCAGGGATTCCTAGTAGCTGGCGCATAGCGGACAAAACGGGAAACAACGGCAAGGACGGTGCCGGCGATATCGGCGTCGTGTGGCCGAAACCAGACGTTCCCATCGTCATCGTCGCTTATACCCGCGGAGGCACGCCTACCGAGCAGCACTTTCAGAAGCTTTTCGCAGGTATCGGTCAGGAGATGGCCGCAAAACTCGCGTGACTGTTGGCCGACGGCTGCTCCGGCCTCGCAATTGCAAACGCCAGCCCGTTTCGGTTGGGATGGCGATTGAGAACCAACGCCGCTTCCCCCCAGGATATGCTCCACATCACACGGGGCCCAATCACGTTGCGAGAACGCGATTATCGAAGTCTGCGCGGGCGCTCTCCACAGTGTCCAGATGGCGTAGCGTCCAAGCATACAGGATCTCGAACGGTTCCAGCAGGGTTCGACCAAGCGGGGTGATCTCATACACGACGGCAACGGCCGACGCCGGGATGACACGGCGCGTGAGCAAACCGTTTCGCTCCAAGCGCCTCAGGCATTGGGTGAGCGCCTTCTGCGTGACGCCTTCCAGTTCTCGCTTTAACGCATTGAAGCGAGTTGGCCCTTTCGACAGCACCGTAAGAACCATCATCGACCATTTGTCAGCGATCTGATCGAACAGGATGCGGCTGGCGCACCCTGATGAGAAGCGTGCGACCTCACAGTTCGGCATGGCAGTTCCTTTCAATATACCTGATTGACTTCAAGTACCTAATTGACGTCAAGTATTAAAAATATACCTAAGCTCGACTTTGGCCATCACGCGGCGTGGCAGATGGCGTAAGCCCAGGCGTGCTGGAGCGCTCGTGGAGGTTTTGCGCCGTGGCCGCTGTGCCGGGATGTGAGGAAACCTTGCTCGCACCAGATGTGCCGCCGCACGGCGGCGAGGGTGTCACTGAAGGTCGGGCGTTCCTTGCGGTACCAGGCGCTGCTCGCTGCTGCCTTTCGGTCTGAGGCTCTGAGCTGGACGGCCAGGAGGGTGACGAGCGAGAACAGCCCGAGCAGGCATGGCGTGGTGCGGGCGATGGCGAGGTCCGACCATTGCCGCTGGGTCTCCACCCCGAGATGCACCCTGGTCTCCTGAAAAGTCACCTCCAGTTGCCAGCGGTGGATGAACCAGCACAGGATCTGCTCCGGCGTTCGATCAGGCTCGGTGCACAGCAGGGCCTGCGGCTCGAACCGACGATGGGGATCGCGGACCAGCACCCAGCGGATCGGCACGATAGGCATCCCGCCATGACGCCATACGGCAGTGGCCGAGCAGATCTCGACATGACGTGCGCCCTCACCGTACCAGCCGGGGACCACCACGCGCTGCCAGCGCGTATCGGTGCTGACCAGCACCTCCGCCAGGGTGGGCCGCCGCGCCCCTTTGGTCCGGGGTCGACCATTGGTGCCGGGCAGCCGAGGCGGTGCCGGATCGTAGAGCGC
>NZ_BDLP01000005.1:0-37572 GCF_001950415.1 Roseomonas sp. TAS13 | reverse complement strand
TCGCCTTACGGTGGAGCTGTGCGTAGATGTGATCAAGAGACAGGCCACGCCGGAGGTGCCGCAGCCCCCCGCCACGCCACCCTCGGCGCCGCCCGCCCCGACGCCGCAGGTGCCCTCCACCCCGGGGCCGGGCGTGCCGGAGATCACGCCGGACAGCGCGCCCGAGATCGCTCCGTCTTCGCCGCCGGAGGTGACGCCGCCCTCGCCATCGCCTATCCCTCCCAGCGTCAACCCCACGGCACGCCTTTGATCCAGTCCGAGAACCCCGCCGTCGTCCTGGCCAGCGCCTCGGCCTCCCGCACCGCCCTCCTCCGGGCGGCCGGGCTGCGCTTCGAGGCGGTGGCCGCCGCCGTGGACGAGGAAAGCATCAAGCTCAGCTGCCAGGCCGAGGGCATTCCGCCCGGCGAGGCGGCGATGATGCTGGCCGAGGCCAAGGCCCGCCGCGTCGCCGAGAGGCTGGCGCGGCAAGGCGCGCCGGACGTCCTGGTGATCGGCGGCGACCAGCTCCTCACCTGCCGGATGGAGGACGGGGAGCGCTGGTTCGACAAGCCGCGCGACCCGGGCGAGGTCCGCACCCATCTGGAGGCGCTGCGGAACCGCGAGCACCGGCTGCACACGGCGGTGCTGTGCTGGCGCAACGGGGTGCGGGTCTGGCAGCACCTCGCGGTCTCGCGCCTGACCATGCGGGATTTCTCGGATGCCTTCCTCGATGCCTATGTGGCGGAGGAAGGAGCCCAGGCCATGGCCTCGGTCGGCGCCTACCGGCTTGAAGGGCCGGGCATCCAGCTCTTCCGCAAGGTGGAGGGCGAGCACAGCGCCATCCTCGGCCTGCCTCTGCTCCCCCTGCTCGACTTCCTGCGCCAGCACGGCGTCCTGGGGCGCTGAGCCGGAGCCGGTTCGCCGGCCCGGGTTGGAAACCCCCGCCCCGCCTGTCATCGTTCTGTCATCTTGTGCCGTGAGACACCACCTCTCCCGGCCCCGGAGGACATGGAGGTGAAAGACAGGGATTGTATGGACTGAGCCTGCTGATCCAGCTCGCCGGCGAGGCGGCCCTGCTTCTCTACGGGCTGAGCCTCGTGCAGCGGGGGGTCGATCGCGCCTATGGCGCCCAGCTCCGCGAGGGACTGGGCCGCGCCCTGAGGGACCGCTGGCGGGCCTTCGCCGCCGGGCTGCTGGCCACCACCGCGCTGCAATCCTCCACCGCCGCCGGGCTGATGGTGGGCGGGCTGCACGCCGCCGGGGCGCTGGGGCTGGTGCCCGCCCTGGGCGCGATGCTGGGGGCCAATGTCGGCACGGCGCTGATCGCGCAGGTCCTGTCCTTCGACCTCCGTCCCGTCTTCCCGCTGGTCATCCTGCTCGGGTGGATGGCGTTCAAGCGCGGGAAGAAGGCGCGCACCCGCGATCTCGGCCGGGCCGCCATCGGGCTCGGCCTGATGCTCTGCGCCCTGTTCCTGCTGCTTTCCTCCATGCAGCCGGTGGAACATTCCGAGGGGCTGCGCCAGCTCCTCCACCTGCTGGAGGGTTCGCCGCCCGCCGCCGCCCTGCTGGCCGCGCTTCTGGCCTGGGCGACGCATTCCTCGCTGGCCGCCGTGCTGCTGGTGGGCTCGCTGGCCTCCACCGGCGTCATCGGCGCGGAAGCGGCGGTGGCCATGGTGGCCGGCGCCAACCTGGGCGGGTCCGTGCCGCCGCTCCTCGCCGCCCGCCATGGCGCCCGCGGCGGCGGCACGGACCCGGCCGGCCTGCGCCTGCCGGTGGGCAACCTGTTGAACCGCCTCGCCGGGGCGGTGCTGGTGCTGGCGCTGCTGCCGCAGGTCACGGCCCTGCTTTCCGCCGCGCCGGGCCGGCTGGTGGCGGACGCGCATCTCGGCTTCAACCTCGTGATGGCGGCACTGTTCCTGCCGCTGCTGGACCCGCTGTCGAGGCTGCTGCGCCGGATGCTTCCGGACCTGCCGCCGGAGCGCAATCCCGGCGCGCCGCGCTACCTCGACGAAGGGGCGCTCGCCACGCCGCCGGTCGCGCTCGCCAATGCGGCGCGGGAGGTGCTGCGCATGGCCGATACGCTGGAGACCATGCTGCGCGATGCCGGGGAGGCGCTGCGCCGCGCCGACCGGGACGAGGCCCGGGCGGTGGGGCGGCTGGACGATGTGCTGGACCGGCTGCACGGCGCCGTCCACGCCTATCTCGCCCGGCTGCCGCAGGAGGACCTGCCGGAGGCGGAAGCCCGGCGCCTCGCCGAGATCCGCGCCTTCGCCATCGCGCTGGAACATGCGGGCGATGCCGTCTCCCGCAACCTGTCCAAGCACGCCGCCCGTCGTGCCCGCCGGGGCATCCCGCTCTCGCCGGAGGATCTCCGGGTGCTGGAGGCGCAGACCGGCCGCCTGCTGGCGCAGCTCCGCCTCGCCGTCGCCGTCTTCCTGCACGAGGATGCGGAGGCGGCCCGGCAGCTGGTGCGCGAGAAGGAGGCCTGGCGTTCGGCGGAACGGGAGGCCACCGACCATCTGGTGGAGGCCAGCCCCGCCGGTTCCGTCGCGGCCAGCCTGGTGCTGGACGTGACGCGCGACCTGAAGCGGATCGGCGCGCACCTGGCCGGCATCGCCTATCCCCTGCTGGAGCGTCAGGGCGAGTTGCGTTCCACCCGCCTCCGCGCCCCATCTGTGACGGCAGGGGAGTAGCAGCGCCTCGCGGCCCGTCCCCCGGGTGGGCGGATCGCGGGTCCGGGGAGGCCGGTGCGGTCCCTCCCCGGCAGCCTGCCCGTCGGCCGCGCGCCTCTCATGCCCCCCGAGCAAGGGGAGGGCCATGGAACCACGCTTTCCATTCGCTTATATGTGGAAAATACCGTCACGCCGCGTTCTTGCGCGGTTCGACGCCTCCATTTCGCGGAACCCCCCGATGTCCGCCACGACCCTGGCACCCTCCGCCGGCCTCGGCATCCAGCGCCCGGCAGCCCTGCTGGCCGGTGCCGCGCTCCTCCTCGGTGCGCTGCTGATCGGACAGGCCGTCAGCCCGCACCAAGCCCTGCTCTACCTGCTCGGCGCCGCGCTGGGGCTGGTGCTCTACCATGCCGCCTTCGGCTTCACCTCCGCCTGGAGGGTCTTCATCGCCGACCGGCGTGGCGAAGGGCTGCGCGCCCAGATGGTCATGCTGGCCCTGGCAACGGTCCTGTTCTTCCCCGTCCTGGCCTCCGGCAGCCTGTTCGGACAGCCCGTCTCCGGCCTGGTCTCCCCGGCCGGGACCTCGGTGGTGGTGGGCGCCTTCCTCTTCGGCATCGGCATGCAGATGGGCGGCGGCTGCGCCTCCGGCACGCTCTACACCGTGGGCGGCGGCTCCATGCGCATGGTGATCACCCTCGCCGCCTTCATCGCCGGCTCCGCCATCGGCGCGGCGCATCTCCACTGGTGGGCGGCGCTGCCCAGCCTGCCGCGCCTCTCCATCGTCCAGCTCTGGGGCCCCTGGGCCGCCATGGCGGTGCAGCTCGCAGCCTTCGCCGCCATCGCCGCCGTGACGGTGGTACTGGAGCGGCGGCGCCACGGCGTCCTGGCCACCCGTCCGGCCGCGCCGCGCCAAGGGCTGGCCCGCTTCACCTGTGGTCCCTGGCCGCTGCTGGCCGGGGCGGTGGCGCTGGCCCTGCTGAACTTCGCGACCCTGGCCCTGGCCGGGCGTCCCTGGGGCATCACCTCCGCCTTCGCGCTCTGGGGCTCCAAGGCGGCGCTCGCCCTGGGCTTCGGCGTGGATGCCTGGCCCTTCTGGTCCACGCCCGCGGCCCAGGCGCAGTTGCATGGCAGCGTGCTGGCCGAGGTCACCTCGGTGATGGACTTCGGCATCATCCTGGGCGCCCTGCTCGCGGCTGCCCTGGCCGGGCGCTTCGCCCCCACCTGGCGCGTGCCGCTGCGCTCCGCCCTGGCGGCGGTGGTGGGCGGGCTGCTGCTCGGCTACGGCGCGCGCCTGGCCTATGGCTGCAACATCGGCGCCTACTTCTCCGGCATCGCCTCCGGCAGCCTGCATGGCTGGGTCTGGCTCGTCGCCGCCTTCGCCGGCAACGTCCTCGGCACCCGGCTACGACCGCTTTTCGGCCTGGAGGTCGAGCGGACGCCGCGCCTCGCCGGCTGCTGAGAGGGTACTTCCGCCGTCCCGCGTCCCGGGGGAAAGGCGCTGCCTTTCCCCCGAACCCCCACTCCGCCAGGACCCTGCGGGCCCTGGACCCGATGGGTTGGCTCTGGCTGCCGACCGGATCGCGCCGGAGAGCATGGCTCTCCGGCGGACTGCCCGTGCCACCAGCGCGGACAAGGTGTCTTTTCTTCTTCCGGGAGCCCCGCGTCTCCACCTGCTCCCGGGGATCAGGCCGGAAACCAACGGCAGCCACCGGCACCCACTCAAGCCCGGGGTCCGGGGACCGGCTTCGGTCCCCGGCGGAGAGGGGGTCCGGGGCGAGAGGCGGCGCCTCTCCCCCGGGGCCGGCCATTGGAGCGGAAC
Organism: Roseomonas sp. TAS13; assembly: GCF_001950415.1. Lineage (NCBI taxonomy): Bacteria > Pseudomonadati > Pseudomonadota > Alphaproteobacteria > Acetobacterales > Roseomonadaceae > Roseomonas > Roseomonas sp. TAS13. The sequence goes on along the minus strand of NZ_BDLP01000005.1, from coordinate 33,102 downwards.
GGCCAAGGGAAACCGCCGGGGCGCATGGGACGGAGATGCGCGAGAGCATCCATTCCGCCGCCCGGCGATCTGGTCTAATCCATCGGCCGTGAGCGACACCCTGGCCCCTCTCCCGAGCGTGGAACACCAGCGCGCCGTCTTCGCGGACGGGCTGGCGCTGGATTGCGGCATGACCATCGCGCCCATGGCGGTGGCCTATCGCACCTATGGGCGGCTGAATGCCGACGCTTCCAACGCGATCCTGATCTGCCATGCCCTGACCGGCGACCAGTACGTGGCCGAGCCGCATCCGGTGACCGGCCGCGACGGCTGGTGGAAGGGCGTGGTCGGGCCGGGCGACGCGATCGACACGGACCGCTTCTTCGTCATCTGCGCCAATGTGCTGGGCGGCTGCATGGGCTCCACCGGCCCGCGCGAGGAGATGACGGATGCCGAGGGGCGTGGGCTGGGCCGGCCCTGGGGCACGGATTTTCCCGCCGTCACCATCCGCGACATGGTGCGGGCCCAGGCCAGGCTGGTCGAGCATCTGGGGATCACCCGCCTCCTCGCCGTGGTCGGCGGCTCGATGGGCGGGATGCAGGCGCTGGAATGGGCGGCGACCTTCCCCGGGCGCGTCTTCGCCTGCGTGGCCATCGCCACCGCCGCGCACCACTCGGCGCAGAACATCGCCTTCGACGAGGTGGGCCGCGCCGCCATCCATTCCGACCCGGACTGGAAGGGCGGCCGCTACTGGGAGGATGGCCGGATTCCGGCGCGTGGCCTGAGCGTGGCGCGCATGGTGGCGCACATCACCTATCTGTCCGAGGCCGCGCTGGCCCGGAAGTTCGGCCGCCGCCTCCAGGGCGCCAAGGCGCTGACCTTTCTGGAGGACGTGTTCCAGGTGGAAAGCTACCTGCGACACCAGGGTTCGACCTTCGTGCGCCGCTTCGACGCCAATTCCTACCTGACCATCACCCGGGCGATGGACTACTTCGACCTTTCCGCGGAACATGGCGGGGACCTGTCGCTCGCCTTCCAGGGCACGCAGACGCGCTTCCTGCTCACCTCCTTCACCTCCGACTGGCTCTTCCCGACCGAGGAAGCGCGCGAGATCGTGCGGGCGCTGAACAAGGCGGCGGCCAATGTCTCCTTTCTGGAGATCGCCTCCGACAAGGGCCACGACGCCTTCCTGCTGGACGAGCCCGAGTTCCGCCACACGCTGCGCGGCTTCCTCCGCGGCGCGGCGGAGCGGCTCGGCGTCTGATACGCCCGGCGGCCATCGCCTGCTGGCTTTGGCGTTGTACCCGTGGCGACCCCCGGGGGAGGCTCCGCCTGCCCCCGGAACCCCTACCGCTGGGGGAATAGTATTCCCCCAGACCCCGCCTTGGGTTGGCCCGGGGTGGCAAGGTGAGCCTTCCGCCCAATCCGTTGGCGCAGGTGGATCGGCGGGGCTCCCGAAAAGAGGAAAAGACACCGTGTCCGCGCTGGTGACACCGGCGTCAGACAGAACCAACGAAAACGGGTCCAGGGCACGCAGTGTCCTGGCGGAGTGGGGGTTTGGGGGCGAGGCGGAGCCTTGCCCCCGAAGGACGCCGGAACCCATGGCGAACCGGCCGAGGTTCAGCCTCCCGGCCGGCCCATGACCTCCGCCGCCGGGTCCTGCGGCTTGGGGGGCGTGGCGGCGGCCCGGGCGCGGCGGGTGTGCCAGGCTTCCATGAGCTGCATCACCGTGGCGGCGGTTTCCTCGATGGAGCGGCGGGTGACATCGATCACCGGCCAGCCGCGCGAGGTGCAGAGGCGGCGCGCCGCCAGGATCTCGGCCTTCACCGCCTCCTGGTCCACATAGTCCGTGCTGTCCTGCCGCACCCCGGCGCCGCCGATCAGCTTGAGGCGGTGGCGGCGGATCTCGATCAGCGAATGCACGTCTATGGTCAGGCCGATCACCGGGCAGGGCGGGTCGCCCAGCTCCTCCGGCAGGGGCGCGCCGGGGACGATGGGAACGTTGGCGGCCTTGATGCCCCGGTTGGCGAGGTAGAAACAGGTCGGGGTCTTGGAGGAGCGGGAAACGCCCACGAGGCAGACATCGGCCTCGTGGATGCCCGCCGTGCCCTGCCCGTCATCATGCGCCAGCACGTAGTGCATCGCGTCGATGCGGCGGAAATAATCCGCGTCCAGCACGTGCTGGGCGGCCCGCTTCTCCCGCGCGTGCTCGCCGATCTCCGTCTGCAGGAGCTCCAGCGTCTGGTCCAGCACGGACAGGCTGCGCACTCCCAGCCGACCGCAGAACTCCTCCAGGCTGTGCCGGATGGAACGGTCGGCGATGGTGAAGAGCACCGGGCCGGGCTCGGCCTGGATGCCTTCCAGCACCTGTTCGAGCTGGAAGCGGGACCGGACCAGGAACCAGCGGTGCTGGAGGCAATGGGGATCCTCGAAGCGTGCCAAGGTGGCGCGGGCCATGGAGGCCAGCGTCTCGCCGGTGCTGTCGGAAACCAGGTGCAGGTTGATGGCGCGGGTGGGCATGGACCCCACTGTGAAGCGGTGGAGGGAAGCGGGGAAGATGGTGCATCCGGTGGAAAACTTTCCGTTCCGACTCATGCCCTGGGAGAGTCGGGGATGGCGAGTCACATTCCATGCCGGGGAGGACGAATGAGTCATAGGCATGGTGTGACTCCGGGACCGAGTCAGCGACTCGCCCTGACTCGGCGAGTCACGCTGACTCGGCGGCTGTGGAAAACTCCGCCGTGAGTCTGTGGACGCCCTGCATCCCCTTTATCCACAGGCCCTACAGACCACCTCATCTCTTCTCTGACTCCTATTTTCGAGTGAGAAGGAGCCATGGACATGCCGGACAAGCCCTTCCTCCGAGCCCTGGCTGGCGAAGCCGTCTGGCCGCCCCCGCTCTGGCTGATGCGCCAGGCCGGCCGCTACCTGCCCGAATACCGGGAGGTCCGGGCCCTGGCCGGGGACTTCGTGAGTCTCTGCACCAACCCTGAACTGGCGACGGAGGTGACCCTCCAGCCGCTCCGGCGCTATGGCTTCGACGCGGCCATCCTATTCAGCGATATCCTGATGGTGCCCTGGGCGCTGGGGCAGCCGCTGCGCTTCGCCGAGGGCGAGGGCCCGCTGCTGGAACCGCTGCGCGATGCCGAGGCGATCGCCGGGCTGCGGCCGGAAGGCTTCCTGGAGCGGGCGAGGCCCATCTTCGAGACGGTCGCGCTGCTCAGCGCCACCCTGGCGGTGCAGCACCAGCGCACCGCCCTGATCGGCTTCGCCGGGGCGCCCTGGACGGTGGCCTGCTACATGGTGGAGGGCCGCGGCGGCGGCGAGTTCGTCCATGCACGCCGCATGGCCTTCGGCGATCCGCTGCTGTTCGGGCGACTCATCCGCACCCTGACCGAGGCGACGGCGGAATACCTGCTGGCCCAGGTCCGGGCCGGGGCCGAGGCGCTCATGCTCTTCGACAGCTGGGCCGGCCTGCTGCCGCCCTCGCAGTTCCGCCGCTGGGTGATCGAGCCGACGGGCGAGCTGGTGCGGCGCCTGCGCAAGCAGCTTCCGCCCGGCTTCCCGATCATCGGCTTTCCGCGCATGGCCGGGCCGATGCTGGTGGAATACGCCGCGCGGGCCGGGGTGCAGGCGGTCGGGATGGACACGGCCATGGACCCGCGCTGGGCGGCGGCGAACCTGCCGCCGGGGCTGGCGCTGCAAGGCAATCTCGACCCGCAGGCCCTGGTCGCGGGCGGGGCGGCGCTGGAGGCGGAGGCGCGCTCCCTGATGGCGGCGATGCGGAACAGGCCCTACGTCTTCAACCTCGGACATGGGATCGTGCCGCAGACGCCGCCGGAGAACGTGGCCGCCCTGGTGCGCATGGTGCGCGCCGCCGTCTGATGCCCGAACGGCTCCTTGTCCTGGAACGCTGGGTGCTGGAGCGCTGGCGTGGCCGGCCCCTGCTGGTCTGGGGCACCAGCCTGCTGCTCGTCGCGGCCGGGCTGGGGCTGCGGCTGGCGCTGAACGGCGTCATGACGCCGGGCAGCTATCCGCTCGTCACCTTCCTGCCGGCGGTGCTGATCGCCGCCATGATGGGCGGCTTCTGGCCCGGCCTGACCGCCACGGTGCTGTCCTGCCTGCTATCCTGGTTCTTCCTGCTGGACCCGGTGGGCAGTTTCCGGATCCTGGACACCGAGCACGTGCTGGGGCTGGTGCTGTTCTTCGCTGTTTCCCTGCTGAACAGCATTCTCGTCGAGCTGCTGCACCAGAGCCTGAGGACCGCGCAGGCGGCGCGGCGGAAGGCCGAGGCACTGGCGGCGGAACTGGAGCGCCGCGTCGCGGAACGGACACAGGCGCTGGAGGCCGAGCAGCAGGACAGGCGGCGTGCCGAGGAGGCTCTGGCCCAGGCGCGGCACATGGAGTCCCTGGGCCGGCTGACCGGCGGGATCGCGCACGACTTCAACAACCTGCTGACCGTGGTGATCGGACAGGCGGACCGGATCATCGCCGCGACGCCCGACGAGCGGCTGCGCGGCATGGCCCGCCTGGCCCGCCGGGCAGCCGAGCGCGGGGCGGATCTGACGCGGCAGCTCCTGGCCTTCTCGCGTCGGCAGGTGCTGCAGCCGCGTTCCCTCGACATGGCACAGGTCCTGCCGGCGCTGCGGGAACTGATCGCCCGCACCATCGGCGATACCATCGCCGTGACAGCGGAGGCGGCACCCGGACTCTGGATGGTGCGGACCGACCCGGCGCAGTTCGAGAGCGCGATCCTGAACCTCGCCATCAATGCCCGCGACGCTATGCCGGAGGGCGGCACTCTGCGCCTGCGGGCCGCCAACCTGCCGCTCGCCGCGCCGCAGGCACGGGAGCTCCGGCTGGAGCCCGGCAACTACGTGGCGCTGCAGGTGACGGATACGGGGCATGGCATGGACGAGACGACCCTCGCCCATGCCTTCGAGCCCTTCTTCACGACCAGGCCGGTCGGAAGCGGCAGCGGCCTCGGGCTGGCGCAGGCCTATGGCTTCGTGCGCCAGTCGGGCGGGTCGATCACCATCGAAAGCCTGCCCGGGCGCGGCACCAGCCTGACCCTCTACCTGCCGTGGGCGGACGGAACGGAGACAGCGGAACCTCCGTCCGGACCAGGCGAGGCCGGCCCGGCCCCAGCTGGGGAACAGGTGCCTGCCGCATCCCTCCAGCCCATGCGCGGCGGGCGCACCGTCCTGCTGGTCGAGGACCAGTCCGACCTGCGCCGGATGATGGAGGAGACCCTGCACGAGGCCGGGTGGCGGGTACGGGCCGTGGCCGATGGCGCCGGGGCGCTGGAAGCCCTGCGCTCCTTTCTCCCCGACCTGCTGCTGACCGATATGGCCCTGCCCGGCGGCGTCAGCGGGACCGAGCTGGGGCGCTATCTCTGCGGCCGCTGTCCCGGGGCCCGGGTGCTGCTGATGTCGGGCCTCCAGGACCGTGACGTGGAGGGCACGGGCTTCCCCTTCCTCCGGAAGCCTTTCGGCCGTGATGAACTACTCAGGGTTGTTTCTATTGTCTTGAATGACGCATTGCGGGAAACTCCCCCCAATGGGGATTTCTCTGCCACGACAGCCGATTGACCGTCCGGGCGGCGTGGATGACATCCTCGTCGCCATGCGAAACACCCTGCTCCTTTCCCTGGCGGGACTGGCCCTCCTCCTGTCCCCCGCCAATGCCCAGACGGGGTCCCAGCCGGCGGCCCCGGCCGAGGCCGGCTCTCCCTTCCGCATCGTCAACCGCACCGGCGCGGAGGCCACGCAGCTCTTCGCCGTCCGCTCCGGCCGTCCCGACTGGGGCGGCAACCTGCTGAAGGGGCCCCTGGCACCCGAGGCCGCCTATACGCTGCGCCCTGCCGCCGCTGCGGGCTGCCGCTTCGACATCCGGCTGGTGGCGCCCGATGGCCGGGAAGCGGTCCAGCGCGGCCAGGACATCTGCGCCGGCGACCGCACCGTCACCCTGTCCGGCCTCGCCAGGCCCGCCGCCCCGACCCCGCCCGAGGCACAGCCCAAACCCGGCGCACGGGCCTCCTCCGGCACGGGCTTCCTGGTGGCACGGGAGCGGGTGATGACCAACCGCCACGTCATCAACGGCTGCGACCGCGTGCTGGTGCGCGCCCCCGACGGCCGCAACTTCGCCGCGGTGCCGCCAGCCAAGGTGGATGCGAAGCTGGACCTCGCGCTGATCGCCGTGCCGGGACTGGACGGTCCCCCCATACGCTTCCGCACCGAGCCGGTGCGGCGGGGGGATGGCGTCGTCGCCTACGGCTTCCCGCTGACCGGCCTACTGTCCTCCGACCCCAAGCTCACGCGCGGCGAGGTCAACGGGCTGAACGGCCTGGGCAACGACCCGAACCAGTTCCAGATCAGCGCGCCGGTGCAGCCGGGCAATTCCGGCGGGCCGCTGCTGGACATGCGGGGCGAGCTGCTGGGCGTCGTCGTCTCCAAGCTGAACGCCGAGGTCGTGGCCAAGCGCACCGGCGACATCGCGCAGAACATCAACTTCGCCGTGAAGGGGGAGCGGGCGGCCGCCTTCCTCCAGGCTTCCGGCATCGAGCCCCTGCGCGGCGAGGGTGGCCCCGACCGCGGCGTCGCGGATGTGGGCGAGATCGCCAACCGTTCCACCGTCTTCATCCGCTGCGAGAAAGGCTAGAGGCAAGATGCCCCATGTGCTGATCATGCGTCCCATCCACGACGATGCCATCGCGCTGCTGGAAGCGGCGCCGGGCGTGACCGTGGAGGTCGTCCACAAGCTGACGAAGGAAGCCATGGACGCGGCGCTGCCGCGGGCCAACGGCATCATCGTCCGCACCAACGTGGTCGACGGGGCCATGGCGGCGCAGGCGCCGGGGCTGCGGATCGTGGCCCGCCACGGCGTGGGCTACGACCTGATCGACATCCCCGGCATGACCCAGCGCGGCGTGGTGGTCACCATCACGCCGGAGGCCAATGCCGGCAGCGTGGCCGAGCATACGCTGATGCTCATGCTCGCCTGCGCCCGCCGCACCGTGCAGTACGATGCCCGGGTGCGCGACCTGAACTGGGGCGTGGTGCCGGAACTGCCGACGCATGACATCGCCGGGCGCACCGTGCTGATCCTGGGCTTCGGCCGCATCGGCACCCGCGTGGCGCGGCTCTGCGCCGCCTTCGGCCTGAACGTGCTGGTCTACGATCCCTTCATCCCCGTCGGCACCATCCGGGGCTCCGGCTACGAGGCGGTGGTGGACCTCCGCGACGGGCTGGCCGTGGCGGATATCGTCACGCTGCACTGCCCTTCCTCCGCCGAGACGCGGGGCCTGGTGAATGCGGATTTCCTTGGCGCCATGAAGCGCGGCGCCTTCTTCATCAACGCCGCGCGCGGCAAGCTGGTGGAGGAAGCGGCCCTGGCCGAGGCCCTGCGCAGCGGCCAGGTCGCCATGGCCGGCATCGACGTGCTCTACGACGAGCCCGTCTCGGCCACCAACCCGTTGCTGGACGCGCCGAACTGCATCTTCTCGCCCCACACCGCCGCCAGCAGCCACGAAGGCACCCGCCGCATGGCCCTCTCGGCCGCCCAGAGCGTGCTCGACTGCTTCCACGACCGCCTGCCCGCCGACGTCATCGTCAACCCCGAGGCCCTGCAACGCCGCCCGGCCCTGGCGGTCGCGGGCTGAATGATCGGACCGGGGCCAGAGGGGCTCTGCCCCTCTGGACACCCCGCCAAGGGACATCAGTCCCTTGGCACCCTGTGAGCGCTCCGCGAGGAGGGGGAACAGGAGCCGGTCGCCGGATGGTACGACGGCGGTCGAAGCCCCCTCCTTCAGCAAAGGGTCCGGGAGGCAGCGCCCCCCGGTTCCCAGCTCCGATCACCCCAGCCCGAGCGTGCCGCGAAGGCGGGACAGGTCCTCGGCCAGGGTGGTGATGGGGGCCTGGAGGGCGTTGCGGTCGGCGGGGGTGAGTTTCTCGTAGTTCTCGAAGCCGCCATCCTTGGTGCGGTACTTGGCGAGGATGGCTTCCACCTGCGTGAAGTTGGCATCGACCTTGGACAGCAGGGCGGGGTCGGCCTTCTTCAGCTGCGGCGTCAGCAGCTCCACGATCTTGCGGGCGCCTTCGACATTGGCGTTGAAGTCCCACAGGTCCGTGCCGCTGTAGCGGTCCTCCTCGCCGGAAATCTTGGTGGCCGCGACCTCCTCGATCAGCGCAGCGGCGCCGCCCACCACTTTCTCGGGCGGGGTGGTCAGGCCGCGGATGCGGGTTTCCAGCTCCTGCACATCGGCGAGCAGCTTGTCGGCGAAGGGCGCCAGCCCCTCGGTCGAGTTCTTCGCGAAGAGGCCGTATTCCAGGCGGTGGAAGCCGGTGAAGCCCGTGTCCTTTTCGCCCTCGTCATGGTCGTCGGCACGGGAATCGATGCTCTTGTCGAGGTCGTCGAAAAGCTCCGCGATCGGCTCGATGCGCTCGTAATGCGCGCGGGCCGGCGCATAGAGGGCGCGGGCCTTGGCGAGGTCCCCGGCCTTGATCGCCTCGGTGAAGCTGCGTGTCTGGCGGATGAGCTGCCGCACCTCGCCCAGCACATAGATCTTGTACTGCGCGATCGGCTCGGCGAGGTCGAGCGGCGAGGCCGGCGGGGCTGCCCGGGCGGCGCGCGACAGGCCCGGCAGCGCCAGGGGCAGGGCCAGGGGCAGGGCCAGCGCCATGGCGTTGGCAAGGAGGCGGCGCCGGGTGGGAACGGCGATGGGCGGCATGGTCCGGAATTCCTCGGTTGAGCGGGGGACGGATGGCGGCGTCAGGCAGCTTCGATCAGCCCCTGGCCGAGATACCGGCCGGGGTCCGGCACGCCGGGCAGGGCGAAGAAATAGCCGCCGCCGGTGGGCTTGATGTATTCCTCCAACGGCTCGCCGTTCAGGCGTTCCTGCACGGCGATGAAGCCGCGCCTGAGGTTGCGCTGGAAGCAGATGAAGAGCAGCCCCATGTCGAGCTGCCCGGCGCGCGTGACCCCCCGGTCATAGTTGAAGGGCCGGCGCAGGATCAGGCTGTCGGCGGTTTCCGGCGTGCGCGGATTGGCCAGCCGGATATGGGCATCGAGGGGGATGCGCTTCCCCTCGGCATCGGCGGCGTAGTCGGGGATGTCATGCTCCCGCTCCAGGCCGAGTGGCGCGCCCTCCCGCTTGTCGCGGCCGAAGATCTGCTGCTGTTCCTGCAAGGGGGTGCGGTCCCAGCGCTCCACGAAGTTCCGGATGATCCGCACCACCTGGTAGCTGCCGCCCCGTGCCCAGGCAGGCTCGCCATCCTCCGGCCCCACCCAGATATGGCGCTCCATGAGGGCGGGGTCGGTGGGATCGAGGTTGGCGGTGCCGTCCTTGAAACCCAGCAGGTTGCGCGGCGTCTGGCGTGGGGCCTGGCCACCGCTGGCGGGCGGCAGCGTGCCGTCGAGCCTCCAACGCAGGCGCAGCAGGTCGGGCGCCGCCTTGATGATGTCGCGCAGGGCGTGGATCGTGCTCTGCGGCGTGTTGGCGCAGACCTGGAGGAGCAGGTCGCCATGGCACCAGTCGCGTTCCAGCGCGTCATTGGGGAAGCGCCGCATGACCTCCAGATGCACGGGCTTCCGCGCGGCGAGGCCATAGCGGCCGTCGAAGAGCGAGGCACCCAGCGCCACGGTGACGGTCAGCCCATCCGGAACGATCTCCGGTCCCAGGATTCCGGAATCCGCCGGCGGAAAGCGCGGGTCGGCCTCAGGCGGCGTGCCGCCTGCCATCAGGAAGGCGATCCGTCCCGTCAGCAGGCGGAAAAGGCGCTCCAGCCCGGCGCGGTCGGGTGCGAGCACGTCGAAGGCGGCAACCATGCCGGCGGCAGGCGGCGGGTTGAGGATGCCCGGCTGGTGCGACCCGTGGAAGGCGACGGCCTGCCGTGCCTCGGCCGCGTCGCGCCCGGGCGGCTCCTGCATCAGCGGTGCCGCGACAGCCGTGGTCGCGAGCCCGGCACCGCCCGCCAGCCCCAGAAGCAGGCCGCGCCGCCCGGCGGCAAAGGGGCAGGAATTCCGTGTCATGCCGGTCCCATCCGGTCTGCGTGAAACTGCATCTCAGTCGGTCTCCAACTGCCGGCCCAGCCTTTCGAGATCTGCGGCCAGAATGGGAAAGGCGCTCCGGTTCCCCTTCCCCGCCTCGGCAAGCGAGCGGTCGAGGCTGGCCTGTAGCTCCGGGTCCAGCCGGATGGCGAGCGACCGCAGCAGGGAAACGACGCGCCCGACACCATCCAGCGAGGCGGGTGTGATGGCGTCCGGACCGCGCAGCGACCGTGATGCTCCCGCCGCCATGGACGCGGGCGTGATGCGGGCGTCGCCGATCCGTGCGAAGAGGGCCCCGCTATCCGCTCGCAGGCGCGCCAGTGTTTCCAGTGTTTCACGTGGGACATCGGCGCCGCCCGATCCGGCAACCGGCAGTGAGGCCGTCAGCCGGGCAAGCCCGCTCGACACCGAGGCCAGAGCTTCCCGGGCCTCGGGCAGAAGCTGGAGGGCCGGCAGGAGCTGGTCGCGGGCCTGGCCTGCCTCGGCGATCAGCCGCCCGGCCTGCGCCGTGTCGCCCTTGTCCAGCGCCTCGCCCAGGTCCTCCACAGCCTCCTGCATGGCCATGACCTGGAGGGTGACATGGACCTTGTACTCGGCCATGGGGGCGAGCAGGTCGCGGGGCTCCGGGCGCCAGGGTGCGCTGGCCGCGGCGGGCAGCACGGTCAGCCGGCCGCGCGGATTGCTGAGGCGGCCGCAGGTGATGGCATAGGTGCCCGGCTCCAGCCGCGCCGTCAGCCCCTGGGTGAGCCCGGGAGCGATGTTCTCCCGCTCCTCCAACACCATCACGCCGTCCAGGATCTCCCATTCCAGGGCACGGTCGCTGCGGTTGACGATGCGGAAGGCAGTGCGTCCGGCGGGAATGCTGAACTCGCCGGGCTCGCAGCCCCGCTCCGTGATGGCCACGGTGATGCTGTGCGCCTCCCCTGCCCCGGCCTCGCGGCGTTCCAGCCGCAGCGAGGCGGCGCCGAGGCCCAGCACCGCCAGGGCCAGCAGGGCCATGAGGCCCAGCACGGGCTTCAGCCGTGGCGGCGCCGGGGCCACGCCGGCCGGCACGGCCTGCCGCGCCGGCGAGGGAATGGCGGAAGCACCGGCCATGGGCCTCAGGAAGAGCGGCAGGGTGACAGCGAGGAAGACCAGATAGACCAGCACCTCTCCCAGGGCCGGGCGGTCGCTGTAGCCGAGCAGACCGGCCAGCACCGACCCTGCCACGCCATCGGCGGGCAGGATGTCGCTCAGATCGAAGACCGTCGCCTGGAGGCCGTTCCACAGCCCGGCCTCGTGCAGCGCGCGCAGCGAGCCCGCCAGGAGCCCGGCCGCCACCAGCAGGATCAGCACGCCGCTCCAGCGGAAGAAGCGCCGCAGGTCGAGCCTCAGTCCGCCCCAGGTGATGGCGACGCCCACCGCGACGGCGAGCAGCAGCCCGGCCAGGGCGCCGAGGGGCGCGGCCGGGCCGGGGCTCTGCCGCATGACGGCGAGCAGGAAGACCGCCGCCTCCAGCCCTTCACGCGCCACGGCCAGGAAGACCATGGCCAGCAAAGCGAAGCCACGCTTTTCCCCCATCAGCGCGGCGTCGATGCGATCCTGCATCTCCGCCTTCACCGAACGGGCGGCCCGCCTCATCCAGAAGACCATGGCGGTGAGCATGCCGACGGCGGCCAGGCCCACCACGGCCTCGAAGATCTCCTGACCGCGCTGCGGGAACTCGGCGCTCAGCAGCTCCAGCGCCAGGCCCGCTCCCAGGCTGACCAGCACCCCTGCCCCGATGCCGAGCCAGACCAGGGGCAGCCATTCCCGCCGCCCGGTACGGCCGAGATAGCCCGCGACGAGGCCGATGATCAGGGCGGCTTCCAGCCCTTCCCGGAACATGATGAGGAATGGAACAAGCATGATGGTGCAGTCGAGCCCGGCGGAATGGCATCAGTTATCCGGCGCGGCAGGTGCCTCGCATAGGGCCTGTCAGGCTCGGTTGCGCCGGATTATGCCATGATAAGAATGCAATTCATTATCATGTACGCATTTTAATCTTGGCGGCCCGCCGGCACCGGATCTCAGACCCGGATGCGGTTGGTCGGAACGACCCGCTTCCAGGCGGGCAGGAAGCGGCGCCACAGCAGCGCGTCGTGCTGGCGCTCCGGCAGGCCGGAAGCGATCCGCGCGATCTGCGCCCGGGTGAGCGGCGAACGCTCGCAGAAGAAGGGTGTCGGCGTGAAGCGTGAGAAGTAGCCGTAGTAGAGCGCCGAACGGTCGCCGCGCACCGGCGGGCGGCCGCGATGGTAGTTCTCCGCCGTCTCCGCGATCACCACCGTGCCGCGGCGGCCGGTGCAGGTGCGGATCGCCTTCTCCATCCCTTCCGGGCCGATACGGCGCTCCAGCTCCGCCTGGGGCAGGATGGCGGCCTGCCTGGGGCCACCCAGGCGCTCGCGGAAATCGGGGTGGACGATCTCGAAGGGGCCGTCCTGGGGGCCGACATCGCTGATGTAGACGGCGATCTTCAGCATGCGCCGGTCCTCGCGGTCGCGGTGCCAGATGCGCGGCCCGGCCTCGCGCCCATCGGCGGGGCTGTAGAAGTGGTCCGGCCCGTCATAGGCCACCGGGAGGCCCAGGTAGTTCTCCACCAGGTCCAGCAGGCGCGTGCCGAGTCCCCATTCCAGGATCGCCGGGAAATCCAGCAGGTCCTGCGCCGTCGCGGTGACGGTATGGCGGTGTGCATGTTCCGGCTGGCGGCGCCGTGCCGCGAGCCGGTCGGTCAGGGATGTGGCGCTGGCCAGCATCGCAGCCGTGCCTGGCAGGCCCAGTTCCTCCAGTGAGGTGACGCAGACGCCGTCCCGCAGGAGGGTTCGGAGAAGGGCCGCGTCCGCTGCGGAAAGCGCGGGAAGCTCGGGGAGATGAGCGGCACGCGCCCTGGCCTGCGCATCGCCCACGAGGCGGTCGGTCCAGGGCAGGCGCAACGCGCGGGCGGCGAGGTTGGAAGGCAGGCTCAGGCCGTGCTGCCGTGCCTTGTCCAGCCACCGGTGGATCCGGCCATGACCCCAGGGGCGGGAAATGCCGGCCTCTGCGGCACCGTTGGGGGCGGGGCTGAAATCCGCGTTCGGAAAGGCATGGCGCGGGCTCTGGACGAAACCCATTGTGGCAACCCCTGGTTGAAGCCTTTTGGCTTAGGAACTGCCTACTGATATACGATGTCCGAGATTTATATCAATATTTATACTATGTAATAAAATTCATACGAACCTGAAAGAAGGCATGGAAATCCTCGGAAAGCGGCACGTCCACCGTTCGGAACACGTGTCACTTTCCCGCGATGAACCACAGGCAAGCTCCTAAAGCCTTCTCCGGACCCCATCCAGGGCCGGCGGAGGGGGCCAGCCTGCACGCCGTGTCCCGGGAATTCCCCGTGTCCCGGGAAGCGGGGTGCCGTTCCATCATGGCCGGAAAGACGGATCGCCCCTGCCGCCCTTGGCCAGGGACGGCTACAGAGCCGGCATGTCCGAACCCCGCCTCCCCCTTCTCGTCACCCATAGTGGCAGCTTCCATTGCGACGAGGCCTTCGCCTATGTCGCGCTGCGCCTCGCGCTGGGGCTGCATGCTCCGGGCCACGACCATGTCCTGTTGCGCACCCGCGATGCGGGCCGCATCGCCGAAGGCGACGTGGTCTGGGATGTGGGGCTGGTCTATGACACGGCGGCGCAGCGGTTCGACCACCACCAGCGCGGTGCCCCGGTGCGGCCGGACGGCACGCCCTTCAGCTCCGCCGGGCTGGTCTGGCAGACCCATGGTGAGGCGGCGGTGCGCGCCCTGTTGCGGCCGGAGGATTCCGGCTTCGCCAAGGCCATCACGGCGGATCTCGATGCTTCCATGGTCCGCTTCATCGACGAGGTGGACAACGGCGTCGCCACCTCGCGCGGCAGCATGGACCTCGCCAGCCTGGTGAGCGACTGCAACCCGGCCTGGGACACGCCGGGCGCGGAGGACCAGGGTGCCGAGGACGCCGCCTTCCTGGAGGCCGTCGCCCTGGTCGAGGCAGTGCTGCGCCGCCGGGTCGAGGCCCAGCGCGCCCGCCTCGCCGCCGATGCCCAGGTCGTGGCGGCGCATGCGGCCTCCACCGACCGGCGCATCCTGGAACTCGACCGTCGCATGCCCTGGAAGAGCGCCGTCTTCCACCACGACCTGCCGGTGCTCTACGCCATCTATCCGGTGAACAACGGCAACTGGATGGTGGACACCATGCCGCCGGAGCCGAAATCCTTCGCCCAGCGCCTGCCCCTACCCGAGGCCTGGGCCGGGCTGCAGGACAAGGATCTCGCCGAAGCCTCGGGCGTGCCTGATGCCGTCTTCGTCCACCTGCGCCGCTTCATCGGCGCCGCCCGCTCCCGCCCCGGCGCCCTCGCCATGGCCCGCCGCGCCGTGGCCCTCGGGATGCCGGATGTCTGAATGGATCAGGCGTGTCGCTCCGGGAGGCTCTGCCTCCCGGACCCTTTGCTGAAGGAGGGGCCGCTCAGGGGATGGTATCCCCCCGAGACCCCGCCATGAGCGCTCCGCGAGGAGGGGGTTGTTCCGCCGGTATGCCATCCGGCGACCGGTGTCCTGTCCCCCCTCCTCGCGGAGCGCTCACAGGGTTCCAAGGGACTAACGTCCCTTGGCGGGGTGTCCAGAGGGGCGGAGCCCCTCTGGCCCCGGCCCGATCATCCCCTTCAATGCCCCGATGGTGCGCCGGCGATGGCGGTGCGGAGGCGGCTGGAGAGGGCGTCGATGGCGGCGACCATGACGAGGATGAGGACGACGATCATCGAGACGGCCGGCCATTCCAGGGTGCGGATCATTTCCGAGAGCATGAGGCCGATGCCGCCCGCGCCGACGATGCCGATGATGGAGGAGGAGCGGGTATTGGATTCGAACATGTAGAGCACCTGACCGGCCAGGACGGGCAGAACCTGCGGCAGCACGCCGTAGCGGATGCCGTGCAACCGGTTGCCGCCGGTGGAGGCGATGCCTTCCGCCGCCTTGCGGTCCACCGCCTCGATCGCCTCGGAATAGAGCTTGCCGAAGGTGCCGATATCGGAGGTGACGATGGCCAGCACCCCGGCGAAGGGGCCGAGGCCCACCACGCTGATCCAGATCAGCGCCCAGATCAGCGCGTCCACGCCGCGGACGCCGTCCAGCGCGCGGCGCGACAGGAAGTGCACCACGCGGTTGATGGTGGTGTTGCGCGCCGCGAGGAAGCCCAGCGGGATGGCCAGGATGGAGGCGACCAGCGTGCCGAGGAAGGCGATGGCGAGCGTCTCGGCCAGGAGCTGCAGCATCTGCACGAAGCGCGCCCAGGAACCCGGGTCGGGCGGCAGCATCAGCGTCAGGAAGTGCAGCATCTGCCCCATCCCGGCGAAGACGCGCAGCGGCGAGAGCTCCAGGCGCCAGATGCTGACGGCGAGGAGCGCCAGCGCCGCGGCGGTGATCGCCAGCGCCTGGATGCGGGAGGGCGGCATGCGCCGGAACGCAAGCGGGTGGCGGGCGACGAGGCCGGGAAGGTCCGCCAGCGCGGCGTTGCGGATGGCGCCGCTCATGCCTTCTGCTCCAGTCCGATGAGGTGGTGGCGCAGGCGCTCGGTCAGCATGTCGATCACCATCACGGCCAGGATGATCAGCAGCAGGATGGCCGAGACGTCGTTGTAGTAGAACTTGCGGATCGCCTCGAGCAGGTCCTGCCCGATGCCGCCCGCACCGACGAAGCCCAGCACGGCGGCCTGCCGCACGTTGATCTCGAAGCGCAGCAGCGCATAGCTGGCGAAGTTCGGCAGCACCTGCGGCAGGGCGCCGAAGCGCACCGCGGTGAGCCAGCCGCCGCCGGTGGAGCGGATGCCCTCGACCGGCCTCATGTCGATGTTCTCCACCACCTCGGTGCACATCTTGCCCAGCGCGCCGGCGGTGTGGATGGCGATGGCCAGCACGCCCGGCAGCGCGCCGAGGCCGAAGGCGATCACGAAGATCAGGGCGAAGACGATGTCGGGGACGGTGCGGCAGAATTCCAGCAGCCGCCGCGCCGTGCCGCGCAGCCAGGGCTGGCGCACGAGATTGGCGCTGGACACGAAGCAGAGCGCGAAGCCGGCCAACGCGCCCAGCAGCGTGCCGACATAGGCCATCAGCATCGTGTCGAACAGCAGCAGGCCCCATTTGCGAAGGCCCCAGAACCACTCGCCCGGGCTGGTCCAGACGCGCGCACCCGTGGTACTGCCCTCCAGCGTGGTGATGCGGTCGAAATAGCCGAAGAAGGCGCCGATATGCCGCCCGAGCTGGCCAGGATCGACCTCCGCCACCCAGGCGGAGACGAAGGCGAGCGCGGCGACGACCAGCAGCGCGAGCAGGAGCTGCCGGCGCCCTGCCCTGCGGCTCTGTGCGTAGTCGCCCATCAGGCCCGCGAGGCGCGGCTCCGGCAGGCGGGGCAGGGCGATGCTCATGTCAGTGGGACCCGTTCAGACGCGATCCCGCCCCGCTGGCCATGCCGGCGGGGCGGGCTTCGCGGAAGTTCCGCCTCAGGCCTTGCGGCGGAGGCTGTCGACGAAGCGGTTCAGTTCGATGATCGGCTGGTAGGCGCTGTTGTCCACCGGCATCCAGGGGCCGGACTTGCCGTCGTAGATCTTGTCGAAGGCCGCCTTGTTCTCCTTCGGCATGGCCAGCGCGGCGGTGCGGATCGCCGTGCGCAGGTCCTCCGGCAGGCTGGTCAGGTAGGCCATCGGGGAGTTCACGATCTGGTCGGACTTGAAGATGATGCGGAAATCCTCCGCCTTCACCATGCCCTTGCGCGCCATGCGCAGCAGGTTGCTCTCCTGCTCGTCGTTCCACCAGTTGGCGCACATGTCCACCGTGCCCTGCTGGAGCGCGATGATCGCGTTCTCATGGCTGCCGGTATAGACGACCTTGTTGAAGAACTCGTCCGGCTTGATGCCCATCTTGTCGAGGGCGAAGCGCGGCACGTTGTTGCCGGAGGTGGAGTTCGGGTCCACCAGGCCGAGGTTCTTGCCCTTCAGGTCCTGCACCTTCTGATAAGGCGAGTCCTTCTTCACGTAGAAGACGGAGTAGTAGCCCTTGGTGCCGTCGAGGTTCGTCTCGATGGCGAAGGCCTCGATCTTCGCACCGGTCATCAGCGCGCGGGCGAAGGAGGAGGGGCCGTAGGAGGCGATATGGATGTTGCCGGAGCGCTGGCCCTCGATCACCGCCGCGTAGTCATTGGCGATGCGCAGCGTCACCTTGGTGCCGAGCTTCTTCGACATGTACTCGGTGAAGGGCGTCCAGCGGTCGATCACGCCCGAGGCGTTCTCCGCCGGGATGATCGCGAAGACCAGCTCCGGATAGGCCTTGGCCCAGGAGGCGGACTGGGCGCGGGCCAGCGAGGGCACCGCCAGCGGCGAGGCCAGCAGCGCGCCGGCGCCGAGCAGCATGCGACGGTTCAGCATGATCGGATGATCCTCAGGTCAGGGATGTCGTTCTACGCATAGGTCCGGGCCACCGTCTGCGGCGGCACCGGAGTTCCGAGGGCGGGGGATGCGGGCGCGGGTTCCGTTCCACCCATCACCTCGGCGGCCTCCAGCCCATAGAGGCGGCGCGCCTCGGCCTCGCCCAGTTCCTGCGGCCCGCCGTCGAAGACCAGCTTGCCGCCGGCCAGCCCCACCAGCCGGTCGCAGTAGCGGCGCGCCACGTCGAGCGAGTGCAGGTTGCAGAGCACGGTGATGCCATAGCCGCGGTTGATGCGCTGGAGCGTGTCCATCACGATCTGCGTGTTGCGTGGATCAAGCGAGGCGATCGGCTCGTCCGCCAGGATGATCTCGGGCTCCTGCACCAGGGCGCGGGCGATGGCCACGCGCTGCTGCTGCCCGCCCGAGAGCTGCCCGGCGCGCTGCGCGGCGAGGTCGGCGATGTCGAACTGCTCCAGCGCCGCCAGCGCCATGGCCCGGTCCTCCTCCGGCCAGAGGCCGAACAGGGCACGCGGCAGGGAGACCTTGTTCAGCCGCCCGGTCAGCACGTTGGTCAGCACGTCGAGCCGGGGGGCGAGGTTGAAGTGCTGGAACACCATGGCGCAGCGGGCCCGCCAGTCGCGCATCGCCCGGCCCTGCAACCCGCTCACCACCTGCCCGTTCCAAAGGATGCGGCCGCCGCTCGGCATCTCCAGCCCGTTGATCATCCGCAGCAGCGTGGACTTGCCGGCGCCGGAACGGCCGATCACCCCCACGAAGCTGCCGGGACGGATCTCCAGCGACAGCGCGTCCACGGCCGTCTTCGCGCCATATCGCCGGGACAATCCATCGATGGTGAGCATGCGCCGTCCCGTCCAACCTGTCGGCTGGGGCGGTTAGCGCAGGCGGGTGACGCGGCTGTTTCAAACCGATGATGGATTCGTGACAGAGCCTGGGCGGAATGGTTCACCCTGGCGGCTCGTGCGGGCCGGGGAAGAAGGCGGAGCCTTGTCCCCCGGAGGGCAGCTTGGCGTCGAAACCGTGAAGCGTGGACCGCGGCGGCGAGGGAGGCGGCTGTCCGTGTCGGCGTTCAGCCGCGCAGAAAATAGGTATAGCGGTAGACCTCAACGAGGCCGAGGCGGGCGTAGAGGTCCCGCGCGCCGGTGTTGGAGGGCGAGACCTGCAGCCAGGCGGTGGTCGCTCCCAGCCCCGCCGCCCAGGCCGCCCCGGCGGCGAGGACACGCTGCGCCAGGCCCCGACGGCGGAAGCGCGGGTCGGTCGCCACGTCGAAGATGCCGCAGAGCGCCGCATCCGCGACCACATGCGCGCAGGCCGCGGGCAGGCCATCCTCCCGCCGCAGCAGCCAGCGGCCGGGGCGGGCCAGCATGGCGCCGCCGCCGGCCTTTTCCGCGCGGCGTGCCTCGGTCTGGTATTCCGCCGTGGCCAGTACGGAAAGCCAGTCCTCCGCCGGGCTGTCCAGCAGCTCGACGCCCGCGCCAGCCGCCTCGGCCAGCGGGCGCAGCGGACCGGCCATCACGCAGGCGCCTTCATGTTCCACATAGCCGCGGGCCAGCAGCGCAGGCTTCAGCCCCGGCGGGTCGAGCGGCGTAGAGCGGAAGCGGACCGGCAGGCCCATCCGGGCGAAGTCGGCCTCCATCCGGTCCAGCCGCGCCTCCAGCCCGGGATCGGGCGAGGGGTCGAGCGAGCAGGCGGCGTTCGCCCGTCCCGTGCCGTTCAGGAAGCCGCGGAGCACGAAGCCGCCATCCCAGGCCAGGCGCGGCGCCGGAACGGCGGTCAGGGCGGCACGTTCCAGGGTCAGGACATCGGCGGAGGGGGGTTCGGCGGGCAAGGGGTCGGGCTCCGGGTGGCGGGTTTCTCCCGCCTCCCATGGCATGGCGGGGCTGGCAAGCGGGATGCCGGCCCGGAATTCCCCGTTTTTCCTGCAAAAACCGCGTTTTCCGATTGACGCCTGACGCAACTCACCTTATCTGTCCCATCGCTTCCCATAGGGGCGGCGGGCCTGCCGGCCTTCGCCGCTCTCCCTCCTCGCACATCGGGACATTGTCGGACGTGCCGCTTCTCGTAAGTCGGGCGCGCCGTTCTGGCAACACAGTCGTCCTGCCTTGGACCAATCCCTTGGTCCGCCGTGGGCCGGACGGCTCACCGGGAAGGGTCCCGCCCTCCCTGTCGATGACGGATACGTCCGCCGCATGCATCTTTCCGAACTGAAGGCCAAGAGCCCCGGCGACCTTCTCGCTTTCGCCGAGTCGCTTGAGATCGAGAACGCCTCCTCCCTGCGCAAGCAGGATATCATGTATGCCATTCTCAAGAACCTGGCCGAGAAAGACCAGGCGATCCACGGGGATGGCACGCTGGAGATCCTGCCCGACGGCTTCGGCTTCCTCCGCAGCCCGCAGGCCAACTTCCTGCCCGGGCCCGACGACATCTACGTCTCCCCCACGCAGGTGCGCCGCTTCGGCCTGCGCACCGGCGACACGGTGGAAGGCCAGATCCGGGCGCCGAAGGATGGCGAGCGCTACTTCGCCCTGCTGAAGGTCGAGGCGATCAACTTCGAGCCGCCCGAGGCGCTCAAGCACCGCATCAACTTCGACAACCTCACGCCGCTCTACCCGACCCGGCGCCTGCGGATGGAGAATGCCGAGTTGGAGGCCGCCCAGGCCAACAACAAGGGTCCCACCAAGGACAACACCCACCGGGTCATCGACCTTGTGGCGCCGATCGGCATGGGCCAGCGCGCCCTGATCGTGGCGCCGCCGCGCACCGGCAAGACGGTGATGCTGCAGAACATCGCCAAGTCGATCTCGGCCAACCATCCGGAAGTCTTCCTGATGGTGCTGCTGATCGACGAGCGTCCGGAGGAGGTCACCGACATGGCCCGCACCGTACGCGGCGAGGTCGTGGCCTCCACCTTCGACGAACCCGCCACCCGCCACGTGCAGGTGACGGAGATGGTGCTGGAGAAGGCGAAGCGCCTGGTCGAGCACAAGCGCGACGTGGTGATCCTGCTGGACTCCATCACCCGCCTGGGCCGTGCCTACAACTCCGTGGTGCCGTCCTCGGGCAAGGTGCTGACCGGCGGCGTGGACGCCAACGCCCTGCAGCGCCCGAAGCGCTTCTTCGGCGCCGCGCGCAACATCGAGGAAGGCGGCTCGCTGACCATCATCGCCACGGCGCTGATCGACACGGGTTCGCGCATGGACGAGGTGATCTTCGAGGAGTTCAAGGGCACCGGCAACTGCGAGATCGTGCTGGACCGCAAGCTCTCCGACAAGCGCGTCTTCCCGGCGATCGACATCACCAAGTCCGGCACCCGCAAGGAAGAGGTCCTGGTGGAGCGTTCCACCCTGTCCAAGATGTGGGTGCTGCGCCGCATCCTGAACCCGATGGGCACGCAGGACGCGATGGAGTTCCTTCTGGACAAGCTGAAGTACAGCAAGTCCAACCAGGATTTCTTCGACGCGATGAATACCTGACCGGCCCGTCCGGTCCCTTTCCGAGCCCCGCCCGGTCCGCCTGGCGGGGCTTCTCGTTTCTGCCTTCCGGTTCCTTCCGGGAAGGTCCTCTTCTCTCCGGTTCCTGCGTGACCGCACCATCCGGCGCGGGCGGAAGTGCACGGCTCCGGAAGATCAAGGAAGCGGCATTTTCCCTCTCCATCGACTTGCAGGCACGTTGGATCGGCAAGTTGCATGAATTCTGTTCAAGAATTCGGCGAAACAGGGTCCGCTCCGGCATTTAGCCAGCCGCCCAGGGCATTTTGTCCCTCAGGCCCCGGTTGATTCGGGTGCAGTCTCCCGGCCCATCGCAACGCAGGCCGGAACTCTCCTGCGTAGTCGAGGGGAAAGCGACGATGGACGAAGCCCTGGTGAAGCGCGTGGCGGAGGATATCCGCCTCTGGACGGGCGTCGAACTGCCCAACGAGACCGGCCGCCAGATGGCGTCGATGGACATCCCGAAGCTGACCGCCGATTTCGAGGCGCTGCGCGGCACGCTGCGCTTCGAGGACGAGCCCTCCTCCTTCGAGGCGGCGCTGCAAGGCTGCAAGGAAGGCGCGTGATGGACGCCGTGCCGATGGTCCCCCCGATGGTCACCACGGACGGCCTCGCCGGGCTGAGCCTCGCCGAGGCGGCGGATGCCTTCGCCAGGGGCGAGGTCACGGCCACCGCGCTGACCCGGGCCTGCCTGGACCGCATCGAGGCCCATGAGCCGGCGATCAACGCCACCACCTGGATCGAGCGCGAGGCCGCGCTGGAAGCTGCCGCCGCCGCCGACAAGGCGCGTGCCGCCGGCATCGCCCCCGGCCCGCTGGCCGGCGTGCCGATGGCGCACAAGGACATGTACTACAAGGCGGGCAAGCTCTCGACCTGCGGCTCCGCCATTCGCGGCGACTTCCGCCCGGACTACACCGCCACGGTGATCGAGCGGCTGGAAGGCGCCGGCGCCATCACCATGGGCGGCCTGAACATGGCGGAGTTCGCGCAGAACCCGACCGGCCATAACCGGCACTTCGGCGACTGCCTGAACCCCTGGAACGGCGACTACATCACCGGCGGCTCCTCCTCCGGCTCCGGTGCCGCCGTCTCCGCCCGCTTCGCCTTCATGGCGCTCGGCTCCGACACCGGCGGCTCGATCCGCCTACCGGCCTCGGCCTGCGGCGTGGTGGGCCTCAAGCCGACGCAGACCCGCGTCAGCCGCCATGGCGTGATGCCGCTCTCCTTCTCCTGCGACAATGTTGGCCCGCTGGTCCGCACCGTGCGCGACTGCGCCCGGGTGATGGGCGTCATCGCCGGCCATGATCCGAAGGACCCGACCAGCGCGAAGGAGGCCGTTCCCGACTACGAGGCCGCGCTGACCGGCGACCTGCGCGGCCAGCGCATCGGCGTGGCGGAAACCTGGTTCCTCGACGGCGCCGACCCGGACATCCTGGCGGCCTTCGATGCCGCGATCGAGGTGCTGCGCGGCCGCGGCGCCACCGTCACCCGCATCAGCCTGCCGGTGATGGAACAGGTGCTGACCTACGGCTCCGTCGTCAGCCGCAGCGAGGGCCCGGCCATCCACGCCAACTGGATGCGCGAGCGCCCTGGCGACTACGCCAACCACCTCAGCGGCCGCATGTTCCCGGGCTATGCCATCCCGGCCAGCTACTACATCGAGGCGCTGAGCCGGCGCGGCCCGGTGCTCAAGACCTTCTGCGACGAGGTCTTCTCGCAGGTGGACGTGCTCGCCATGCCCACCATCCCGCGCAAGATCCCGACGCGCGCGGAATGCCGCATCGACGGCGGCGACCCCGAGGCCATCCGCCGCTTCGGCCTGATC
Organism: Roseomonas sp. TAS13; assembly: GCF_001950415.1. NCBI lineage: Bacteria > Pseudomonadati > Pseudomonadota > Alphaproteobacteria > Acetobacterales > Roseomonadaceae > Roseomonas > Roseomonas sp. TAS13. The sequence goes on along the minus strand of NZ_BDLP01000005.1, from coordinate 10,301 downwards.
ACGCAGAACACGCGGCCGATCAACTATCTCGGCCTGCCCGGGCTGAGCGTGCATTGCGGCTTCGACGACCGCGGCCTGCCCGTCGGCCTCCAGCTCGTCGGCCGCCCCTTCGCCGAGGCCCGCCTCATGACCGTCGGCGACGCCTACCAGCGCGACACCGACTGGCACAACCGCGTGCCGGCACTCGGCGCTGCATGATCATGCCGGGGCCAGAGGGGCTCTGCCCCCCTGGACACTCCGCCCAGGGACGGGCGAAGCAGTGCTTCGCCCCCATGGGAACCCCGTGAACGCTCCGCGAGGAGGGGTGATGGCCAGCCGGTCGCCAACTGGCGCAACGGCAGTCGAAGCCCCTCCTTGCGGAGCGCTCATGGCGGGGTCTCGGGGGGATAACATCCCCCTGAGCGGCCCCTCCTTCAGCAAAGGGTCCGGGAGGCAGAGCCTCCCGGTTCCCGGGCCGGATCATTCCGCCGCGAGCAGGGCCGGGGCGGTGGCGCCCCAGCTGGCGGTGGCCTTCTCGACGGCGCGGCCGACGCGGAGGAGCGTGGCCTCGTCGAAGGGGCGGCCGACGAGCTGTGCGGAAAGCGGCAGGCCGGAGGCGGAGAGGCCGGCCGGCATGGAGAGGGCGGGATTGCCCGTGACGTTGAAGGGCATGCTCTGGATCGGCCAGAACACAGGTCGGTCCGGCGGGCAATCGGCGAAGGCGGGGGCCGGGCCAAGGGCGCAGGCGGTGAGCAGCACGTCGTACGTCTTCAGCGCCTCGCGGTTCACCGCCAGGGAGAGTTCCCGGCGCAGGCGCTGGGCCTGGATATAGTCCGCGCTGCTGATCGCGGCGCCGGTGACGATGCGCATGAGGAAGAGTTCGCCGTAGTCCTCCGGTCGCTCCCGCAGGTCCTTCTCGTGGATGGCAAAGGCCTCGGCGGTCAGGATCACGCGGCCACAGGCGTTGAAGAGGGCGTAGTCGGGGAGCGTGACCTCCTCGACGATCGCGCCCGCCGCCTCCAGCGCCTGGCCGACGCGCTCGATCGCGTCATAGACCTCGGGCGAGAGCCCCTCGGCATCGCGGTAGAGGTTGCGCGGCATGCCGATGCGCAGGCCGGCAACGCCGTCCTCCAGCCCGCTGCGCAGATCGGCCTTCGGCTTGTCGGCGCTGGCGGGATCGAGCGGGTCGAAGCCGGCCAGCAACTCGGTGGTGATCGCCGCGTCCTCGACGCTGCGCGTCAGCGGTCCGCAATGGTCGAGCGTGTAGGAAAGCGGGAAGACGCCGCGCCGGCTGATCAGCCCGTAGGTCGGCTTGAGCCCCACCGTACCGCAATAGGCGGCGGGGCCGCGGATCGAGCCACCGGTGTCGGAGCCCATCGCCATGCGCACCATCCCGGCCGCGACGGCGGCGCCGGAGCCGGAGGAGGAACCGCCGGTGATATGGCCGGTGTTCCAGGGGTTGCGCGCGGGCGGAAAGGGGAGGTCGAAGCTCGGCCCGCCCATGGCGAATTCATGCGTCGCCAGCTTGCCCAGCAGCACGCCGCCGCCCGAGGCGAGCTTCGCCGCCACGACGCTGTCCCGTCCGGGAACGTTGTCGATCAGCAGCTTGGAATGGCAGGTCGTGCGGATGCCGGCGGTGTCGTAGATGTCCTTCAGCGCATAGGGGATGCCGTGCATCGGCCCATGATCGGTGCCGGCGGCGAGCTCGGCATCCGCGCGCGCCGCATCCTCCAGGGCACGCTCCTCCGTGACCAGCACGAAGGCGTGCAGGGCGCCATCGAGCTTCGCGATCCGGTCCAGCGCATGCCGCGTCAGGGTGGCGGAGGTGAGGCTGCCGTCGCGCAGCTTCGCCCCGGCTTCGGCGATGGAGAGGTCTTCCAGCTTCGCGTCGCTCACGGCGTCTGCTCCCGCGTGATGGTGTCCAGGACATAGACGCCCGCCGGCTCGGCGGCGGCGGTGCGCGGCTGGCGCAGGATCGGCATCATCTTCTGCAGGTCGCGATGGGTGGCGAGCACGCCGGCATAGCGTCCCGGCGGCAGGGTGATGCCGGCGCGCGAGAGCGCCATGTCCAGTTCGGGATCGGCTTCGGTCGTCATGGGGGGACTCCGGCAGGGGCCTGTCAGGCCAAGCGAGGAACGGCACGAGGTTACGTCCGCGCCACCGGTCTGTCGCGCCCAAAGAAACGGCAGACCTCAGCATCTTCCCAATGCCGGACAGAAACGAAAGCCGTTGTTCCGGCAGTGAAAGCGGCGTGCGGCCCGGGAACCGACGCGAGTCTGGCGCGTGCCGCGCCATGCCTGCCGGGAAGAGCGCCACCCCGCGTGACACGGGTCATGGTCCATCTCGTTCCGCCGGTGCGCGCCGCCGGACGGCCGCTTCGCGCGAGTTGTGGCATGGCGATTGCAGATGCCGGTCGGCAGAGCTTCCGATCCGTCCTGCCGGGACCAAGGAGAGAAGATGACGGTGCCATCCCTGCGCCTGGGTGCGACGCGGCTTTGTGCGACCTTGGGCCTGATGACCGCGCTGCTGGGCACCGCTGCGCCCGCATCTGCGGAAACTGTGCTGCGTGTGGCCATGACGGCGGGCGACATCCCGCTCACCGCCGGCATCCCGGACCAGGGCTTCGAGGGCTGGCGCTTCGTCGGCTACAACCTCTACGATTCCCTGATCCTCTGGGACCTGTCGAAGGGCGACAGGATCGCCGATATCAAGCCGGGCCTGGCCACCGAGTGGCATGTCGATCCGGGCAACAGCCGGCGCTGGATCTTCACCCTGCGCAAGGGCGTGAAGTTCCATGACGGCAGCGACTTCAACGCGAAGTCGGTGATCTGGAACTTCGAGCGCATGACCAAGGAAGGCGCGCCGCAGTTCAACGCGCAGCAGTTCGCCTTCGCCCGCAGCTACCTGACCAATTTCGCGGGTGTCGAGCAGATCGACGACTATACCGTCGCTTTCACCACCAAGCAGCCGGACAGCATCTTTCCCTACAACCTGTCCTTCCTGATGATGGTCAGCCCCGCGCGGTCGGAGGAGCTGAAGAACGACGCCAACGCCTTCGCCAAGAACCCCTCGGGCACGGGTCCCTACCGCTTCTCCCGCATGGTGCCGGGTGAGCGGCTGGAGATGGTGCCGAACAAGGACTACTGGGACAAGGCCCGCATCCCGAAGCAGGACCGTCTGGTGCTGCTGCCGATGCCGGAGGCCTCGACCCGCACCGCCTCGCTGCTTTCCGGCCAGGTGGACTGGATCGAGGCTCCGGCGCCCGACACCATCCCGCGCCTGAAATCCTCCGGGATGCAGGTAATCACCAACGCCTATCCGCACAACTGGGCCTACCAGCTCAACTTCGTGGACAAGCCCTTCAACGACATCCGGGTGCGGCAGGCGGCGAACTACGCGATCAACCGCGACGACATGGTGGAGATGCTGGGCGGCATCGCCCTGCCGGGCTACGCCACCGTGCCGCCCTCCACCGCCTACTACGGCAAGCCGGTGAAGTACGAGTACAACCCGGACAAGGCCAAGGCGCTGCTGAAGGAGGCGGGCTGCGTCCCCTGCAACGTCACCTTCGCCATCTCCACCTCCGGCTCCGGCCAGATGCAGCCGCTGCCGATGAACGAGCTGGTGAAGGCGCAGCTGGAGGAGGTCGGCTTCAAGGTCAACCTCCAGGTCATGGACTGGAACGCGCTGCTGCAGGTGGGCCGCGAGGGCGTGGACAAGCACCACGACATCAACGGCATCAACATCACCCGCGCGACGCAGGACCCGTTCAACGGGATGTTCCGCTTCATCATGAAGTCGCAGTGGTCGCCGGCGGGCAGCAACTGGGGGCATTTCGAGGACCCGCAGACCGACCAGCTGGTCGCGGAGGCCATGAACACCTTCGATGCGGAGAAGCGCCTGCCGATCCTGACCAGGATCCACGAGCGCATGAACGAGCAGGCCGTGATGATCTGGGTGGCGCATGACCTGAACCCGCGCGCCCTGTCGCCCAAGGTGAAGGGCTTCGTGCAGGCACAGAGCTGGTTCCAGGACCTGACGCAAGTCACCGTGCAGCCCTGATAGGGACAGCCCCATGCTGGTCTACGTCCAACGCCGTCTGCTGGCCGTCCTGCCGATCGCGCTGGGCGTGTCCATCATCTGCTTCCTGCTGGTCTATCTCGCACCCGGCGATCCGTTGCAGACCATGCTGCCGCCGGATGCGGATGCCGAGACGGTGGCGAAGCTGAAGCAGCTCTACGGCCTCGACCGGCCGCTGCCGGTCCAGTACCTCTCCTGGCTCGGCAACGTGCTGACCGGCGATCTCGGGCGCTCCATCGCCACGGGGCGTCCGGTGCTGGAGGAGATCCTGCGCTCCCTCGGCAACACCGTGCTGCTGTCCCTGCTCGCGGTGCTGATCGCCTTCCCGGTGGCCCTCGCGCTCGGCGCCATCGCCGGCTACCGCGCCGGAAGCTGGCTGGACCGCATGGTCACCGGCACCGCCATCCTCGGCGTCTCGGTGCCGAACTACTGGCTCGGCATCGTGCTCGTGATCCTCTTCTCGGTGGAGGCGCAGATCCTGCCCGCCTCCGGCATGGGGCCGGGCGGCTCCGCCTCGATCGGCCTGCACACCGTGCCCTTCATGATCCTGCCGGTGATCACCCTGTCGATGATCCCGGTCGGCATCATCGCCCGCACCGCGCGCTCCGCGATCACCGAGGTGATGGCGCAGGAATTCGTCACCACCCTGCGCGCCAACGGGCTGCCGGAAAGCAAGGCGATCCGCCACGTGCTCAAGAACGCCCTGCCGCCGATCCTGGCGGTGATGGGGCTGCAGTTCGGCGCGCTGATGGGCGGCTCGATCCTGGTGGAGACGGTCTTCGCCTGGCCGGGCACCGGCTTCCTGCTCAGCAAGGCCATCCTGACGCGCGACATCCCCGTGCTCCAGGGGACCATCCTGGTCCTGGCCATGATCTTCGTGGTGACCAACCTCGCCGTCGATCTGGTGCAGACCGCCATCGACCCCCGAATCAAGCGTGTCTGAGGAGAGCGGCGCCATGAGCAGCACCACCGCCGGCCGGGCCTCCGCCGCGGCCGTCCCGGACAGCATTGGCCTTCCCAGGGTCCGCGGCTACTGGGGCACCGTCGGCTACCGCCTGCGCTACGACTACGTGACCATCTTCTTCGGCCTGGTCCTGCTGGCGATCGTCCTGCTGGCCGTGGCGGCGCCCTGGCTGGCGCCCTTCGATCCCTACAAGGAAAGCATCGTCCGCCGCCTGAAGCCCCCCGGCTACATGGGCCATGCCCTGGGCACGGACGAACTGGGGCGCGACATGCTCTCCCGCCTCCTCTACGGCGGGCGGCTGACGCTGCTGATGGGCTTCGTCCCCGTGGCCATCGCCACCGCGGTTGGCGGCGGGCTGGGCGTGCTGGCCGGCCTCGCCGGCGGCCGCGTCAACACGCTGATCATGCGGGTGATGGACGTCTTCTACGCCTTCCCCTCCATCCTGCTCGCGGTCGCCATCTCGGGGGCCATGGGCGGCGGCATCGGCAACGCCTTCATCGCCCTGTCCCTCGTCTTCATCCCGCCGCTCTGCCGCATCGCGGAAAGCGCCACCACCCAGGTCCGCTCGCTGGATTTCGTGGATGCGGCGCGCGCCACCGGCGCCGGCATCCACCTCGTGCTCTGGCACCATGTGCTGGGCAACGTGCTCGGCCCGGTGCTGGTCTATGCCTCCGGCATGATCAGCGTCGGCATCCTGCTCGGCTCGGGACTCTCCTTCCTCGGCCTGGGCGTGAAGCCGCCGGAGCCTGACTGGGGCCTGATGCTGAACACGCTGCGCCAGTCGATCTACGTGAACCCGCTGGTCGCCGCCATGCCCGGCATCGCGATCTTCGTCACCTCGGTCAGCGTCAACATGGTCAGCGACGGGCTGCGCGCCGCCATGGATGTCCGGATCTGATGCGCATGAGCCAGACGAGCCTTTCCCCGGCCGCTTTCCACGACCCGCGCGACGTCGGCGGCCCGGCCCAGCCGCTGCTGGACGTGCGCAACCTGCAGAAGCACTTCCCGCTGCGCGGCGGCGCGCTGCAACGCGTCACCGGCCATGTCCGGGCGGTGGACGGCGTGTCCTTCCGCGTCATGAAGGGCGAGACGCTGGGCATCGTGGGCGAATCCGGCTGCGGCAAGTCCACCCTGGCACGGCTTCTCACCCGGCTGATCGTGCCCGACAGCGGCGACCAGATCTTCGATGGCGAGGAGGTCGCGGCCCCGCGCGGCATCTCGGTCGCCGCCATGCGCCGCCAGGTGCAGATGGTGTTCCAGGACTCCGCCTCCTCGCTGAATCCGCGCATGCCGATCCAGGGCTCCGTCGCCTTCGGTCCCATCGCCCATGGCGTGCCGAAGGGGGAGGCCCTGGCCCTGGCGCGGGAGCTGCTGCTGAAGGTCGGCCTGAACCCGGCCCTGTTCGGCCCGCGCTACCCGCACGAGCTTTCGGGCGGGCAGAAGCAGCGCGTGAACATCGCCCGCGCCCTGGCGCTGCGTCCGCGCATGGTGATCCTGGACGAAGCCGTCTCCGCCCTGGACAAGAGCGTCGAGGCACAGGTGCTGAACCTGCTGCGCACGCTGAAGCGGGAGCTGAGCCTCACCTACATCTTCATCAGCCACGACCTCAGCGTGGTGCGCTGGATCAGCGACCGCGTGCTGGTGATGTATCTGGGGCAGGTGGTGGAGATCGGCCCGGCCGAGGACATCTACCGCGCCCCGAAGCACCCCTACACGCGGGCGCTGCTGGCCTCCCATCCCTCCATGGACCCGGACCACCGGATGGAGGAGCCGCCGCTGACCGGCGATCCGCCCAACCCGATCAACCCGCCTTCCGGCTGCCGCTTCCGCACCCGCTGCCCCTTCGCCGAGGAGGTCTGCGCCGCGAGGATGCCGCAACTGGGCGACACCGACGCGCCCGGCGCGCATTGCGCCGCCTGCCACATCCAGGACCCGGGATCGGGGCACAGCCTGGCCGGGCGGGCGGATCTCGTCGCGGCACCGCTGGTGCATTGAGGGGAGGGGCGGGAATGAGCACGGCCGCACCGCTGGTCGAGGTCCAGGACCTCAATGTCCGCTTCGTGACGCGCGAGAGCAAGGTGCGCGCGGTCAACGGCGTCAGCTTCGCCATGGCGCCGGGCGAGGTGCTCTGCATGCTGGGCGAGAGCGGCTCCGGCAAGAGCGTCACCATGCGCGCCCTGATGCGCCTGCTGCCGCCGAAGCGCGCGGTGATCGACGGCAAGGTCCGCATCGCCGGCCAGGACGTGCTGGCGATGGGGGAGAGCGACCTGCGCCGCTTCCGCGGCGGCACCGTCTCCATGATCTTCCAGGAGCCGATGACCGCCTTCGACCCGGTGGCGCGGGTGGGCGACCAGATCGCCGAGGTCGTCGCCCTGCACAAGGGCGTCAGCCACAGGCAGGGCCTCGCCCGGGCGCTGGAGCTCTTCGACCTGGTGAAGATCCCCTCCGCCCAGCGCCGCCTTGACGCCTATCCCTTCGAGCTGTCCGGCGGCCTGCGCCAGCGCGCCATGATCGCCATGGCGCTGAGCTGCGAACCGAAGCTCCTGCTGGCCGACGAGCCCACCACCGCGCTGGACGCCACGGTGCAGATCCAGGTGCTGATCCTGCTGCGCCGCCTGCAGCAGGAGATGGGCATGTCGGTGATCTTCGTGACGCACGACCTGGGCGTCGCCGCCGAGATCGCCGACCGCGTGGCGGTGATGTATGCCGGACGCGTGGTGGAGACCGGCCCGGTGCGCGAGGTGCTGCGCGACCCGTTGCACCCCTATACCGCCGGCCTGCTCGCCTCCACCGTCCACAACCAGCCGCACGACCGTGACCTGGAGACCATCCCCGGCGCCCCGCCCGACCTGCGCAACCTGCCGCCCGGCTGCAAGTTCGCCCCGCGCTGCTCCCTGGCCGCGGCGGAATGTCTGGACGGCGAGCCCTCCGCCCGCCATCCGGCCATCGGCCGCATGGCGCGCTGCGTGCGCGTGCCCGACGCCGTCCTCACCCCGGAATTCGCCTGACGCACAAGGGAGGGGCAGACTTCATGAACCAAACGCGGATTCCCGATTTCGTCCGCCAGCGCGTGCTGGCCAAGTTCGGCACCGAGCACCGCTTCGCTGATCTCGACCCGGCGCGCACCGCGCTGGTGGTGATCGACATGCAGAACGGCTATCTGGACCCCGGCCTGGCCCATGCCTTCGTGCCGGGCGGCACCGATATCGTGCCGAACATCAACCACCTCGCCGCCACGCTGCGCGCGGCCGGCGGCGCGGTGTACTGGGTGCAGAACGCCTCGGACGAGGAATCCCGCATCGCCTGGTCGGTGCTGGAGGAATCCGTCTCCGAGGCGCAGCGCGCCGCCCGCGTCCGGTCCATGACGCCGGGCAGCCCCGGCCATGCCTTCTGGCCGGGTCTCGACATCCGGGCGGAGGACATGGTCGTCCCGAAGTTCCGCTACAGCGCCTTCATCCCCGGCGCGGCGAAGGGCGGGCCGGATTTCGCCGCCCTGCTGCGCGAGCGCGGCATCGAGACGCTGCTGATCACCGGCACGCTGACCAATATCTGCTGCGAGACTTCCGCCCGCGACGCGATGATGCTGAACTTCCGCGTCATCATGGTCTCGGACGGCAATGCCGCCGTGACCGACGAGGAGCACAACGCGTCTCTCATGAACATCTACCTGACCTTCGGCGACGTGATGAGCACCGCGGAGATCGAGGCCGCGATCGCCCGCAAGGCGGAGGCCGCGGCATGAGCCGGCCGCGCGTCGTCTTCATCGGCACCGGGGGCACCATCTCCTCCCTCGGCAAGGGGCCGCTGGACACGGTGGACTACGGCTCCACCGGCAACATGATGGATGCCGAGGGCATCCTCGCCCGCTTCCCCGAGGTGCAGCTCGTCGCCGATGTCTTCCCGGTGCCGTTCAGCGCCGTGCCCAGCCCGAACATCCATTTCCCGGAATGGAAGGCGCTGGTCCTGCTCTGCGACAAGGTCGTGGCGGAGAATCCGGGCCTTGCCGGCATCGTCATCGGCCACGGCACCGCCTCGCTGGAGGAAACCGCCTACGCCCTCCACCTCGCCGCCAAGGTGCCGGTGCCGATCGTGGTCACCGGCTCGCAGCGCCCGGCCTCCGCCCTGTCCACCGATGCCGGGCTGAACCTGGTGAACGCGGTGCGGGTCGCCGCCGATCCCGGGGCGCGCGGCCTGGGCGTCATGGTCCTGCTGAACGACGAGATCCAGTGCGCGCGCGAGGTCACCAAGACCTCCACCGGCCGGATGCAGACCTTCCGCTCGCCCGATTTCGGCGTGCTGGGGCAGGCGGATGGCGACCGGGTGGTCTGGTACCGCAGGCCGCTGCGGCTCGGGGCGCCGGAGACGGTCTTCGACATCCGCCCCCTCGATTCCCTGCCGCGGGTGGATATCAGCTACGCCTATGCCGGCGCCGACGGCACGGCGGTGCGCGCCTTCCTGGCCGCCGGGGCGAAGGGCATCGTTTCCGCCGGCTTCGCCCCCGGCTTCTGCGGCCCGGGCGACCTGGAGCCGCTGAAGCAGGCGGTGAAGGACGGGGTGATCGTCATCCAGTGCAGCCGCGCCGGCTCCGGCCGCGTCTTCCCCAGCACCAAACTGAAGGAATACGGCTTCCTGACCGCCGACAACCTCAACCCGCAGAAGGCGCGCATCCTCCTCGCCATGGCGCTGACCGTGACGCAGGACCCCGCGGAAGTGGCGAGGATCTTCGCTACCTACTAACCCCGGGGTTGTGTCTTCCCGGCCTCGGCGGCTGGCCAATCCCTTGCTGCGGTTGAGAAAAGCGGTACGCGACAGGTATTTGCCATGCTAGGCTGAGGCAAGGTCTCAGCTTGGGTTCCCTGATGTCGCGTGCCGCCACCGATCGCTCATCCTCTCCGAACGGGCGCTTTTCCGGCGCCGCCCAGCGCTTCGCCTCGCCGGCCGTGCGGGCGGCGATCCGGCGGCGCGGCGGGGAGTTCGTGGGCGTGCTGCTCGGCCTCGCCGGCCTGGCCCTGGTCGTGGCGCTGATCTCCTACAACCCTGCCGACCCCTCCCTTTCCACCGCCACGACGCGCGCTCCCCGGAATCTCGCCGGGCTGGTCGGCGCCATGCTTTCCGACGTGCTGCTGCAGGGCTTCGGCTGGGCCGGCTGGCTGCCGGCGGCCTGCCTGCTCTGCTGGGCGCTGCGCCTGGGCACGCATCGCAGCCTGAAGCCCTTCGCCGGCCGCGTCGCGGCGATGCTCGCCGCCCTGCCTGTCTCTTGATCACAAGTCTCGACGTC
>NZ_BDLP01000004.1:0-37657 GCF_001950415.1 Roseomonas sp. TAS13 | reverse complement strand
GAGCCGCGCGCAAGCTGCGCGCGGGCGGCAGGGGTCCACATGGGCCACCTCGAAGGACGTCAGACACCCTCCGAACGCGCAGAACCCCCGCCGCTCACCCCGCCTCAGCCGTTATGAAGCGGGTTCTAAGACGAACCCGGCTGTCCGGCCGCGGACGCTGAAAGCGCTTGAAGCGGACTTCCTGAAGCAGGGCATCCCCGTTTTCTCGACCGCCCTGCATGAACGAGACGCGTTCCGCGCCGTGTTTAGCTTCGGCGGCGGCCTGACCAGCCTGGCTGACAAGCCTGTCGGCGGATTGAAGCCCGCAGCTGAGAACGCCCGTGCCCTGATGACCGAAGTCGTAACCCGCTTGGATAAGCAGGCGGCGTCGACCCAGACTGCGGAGGTCGCATAATGTCCGACATACGCCCCAGCATCTTCGCCGAGGCCTCCGACGATGACGTCGACCTTACCCGTTTCGTGCCGAAGGCTCTGAAGCCGCCGCCTGTGCCGGCCGCCGACATGCGTCGCCTGTCCGAGGAATCGGGCTTTCCGAGCCGCGCGCCGTCAGCTGGCGACAGACAGCCAACAGTCGTCAAGTTATCAACTGTTGACGTTTTGTCGTCGCCTGTGCGCCGTCCTGCAAAGACCGGTCGGACCCAGCTGTTGAACGCCCGCGTCACTCCGAAGGCGCTTGAGCGCTATCATGCGATCGTCGCGGCCGAGCAGCAGCGGTACGAGGCCGGGGAAATCACGCATAAGCCAACGCTCGGTGAGATCGTTGAGATGGCCCTGGCGGCCCTGGAGAGGGAGCGCGTCAAGAAGGGCAGGGGGGCATGAGCGGAAAGCGCCCGGTCGTCCGGCCCCAGCTGGACCTGTTTGTCCCGTTCCTGGACCGTGGTGCATGGATCGGCGGCGGGAAGGGGCTGCGGTAGGATTGGCCGCCCCAGCGTCAGGAGGGGTCCCGAGCTGCCCGGTTTTTCTTGGACTTTTGCGGGGTCCAGGAAAACGGTGCTGCTTATCCTTGGGCTCTTGCGGGAGATCCGCCAGAGACGAGGCGAGGCGCCACCGGCGGGCGGGACTGGCGCAACACGAGGCCCTCGGGTGCCACTTCGATGCTTGCGTGTGGGTAGACCGCAGTCGCGATCTTCAGGCTGTCCACGAAGCGCTCTTTCCAGTGATCGATGCGCTTGTAGGAGGCCCCGAACTGCCCGAACAGTGCCCGCCAGGACACCGAGACCGGCCTCCCGGGCGGAAGAACGTGGAGCCGGTATGCGAGCCAGCAGTAGATGTCGAGAGCTTGCGAGTTATTTGAGATCGCCCGTATCGCCGACTCTTCTAGGGGCACCGGGTGCTTCCTGAGTTGCTCGAAAAAGGTCTCCGAGAGGCGCGCTGTTTCGACAAACAGGGAACCCTGGCCCTCGGCCGACGGTTCCTGCACGAACATCGCAGTGTCTACAATGTTCTGGTTGACCAGCCCAGCCCGGTCGCCTGCGATGATGTGGAAGGTCATCCGGCACCTAGAGAGGCGCTCGGCCTGTTCCCGGACGTCCTTGAAGCTCTTGCCGCCGATCGGGATCCCGAGGCGCCCGAGCCACATGTGTAGGCTTCTCCCGAGTTCGATGTCGCGGGAATTGGTCCGGAGCGCCTCGCTCTGTAGAAACAGCAAGATGAGGCGGGCTCGCGAGCCGTAAGGTGCGCCGACCCATTCTATGCCTCCACCGGGGATGTTGCGACGCCCTGGCTCGACGATGAGCGCGACCCGGTCGGTCTCGATCTTCCAGGCCGCATCGTCAGCGAGCTTCTTGTGGGGTAGGGCGGCTTGGCACCAACCGCTGTAGAGGAAGCCGATCCCGGCGTCCTCGTCGGCCATGTACTGGATGGCGGCCTCGATGGCGCGGCGGTCTCCGTCGGTTGGAGCCATTTTCAATGCCCCTTGCCGCCCGTGCTCCTCAATGAGTCGATGGACTGTCCCCATCGCCTCGTCCTCCACAGATGCCATCCCAAATCTCGCTGAAGAACGTGCTCGATCTAGGGTGGCGTGTCCACCTGGACTTCTGCGGGACGAGCTATTTGAAGATTATTAGAAACTCTATTAGTTATGCCCCGCAGGAACCCAGTAGATAACTTCATAAGTCATTGATTTCTACACGAGGGTATCCCGCATGAATCCTGGGGATACCCGCAAAAGCCCAGGTTTGCCCTGTGGACGAGGCTCCGCCATGTCTCCGAGAGACCGACGACTCGGGTCCCGCAAGAGTCCAGGGCCACTGGACTGCCCCGCAGGAGTCCAGGACAGCCCCTCCTTGGACTTTCCCGGGAGAAGTGGAGAGCGCTCAGGTAAGGTCATGATGACTTGGAGGGCGCGATGGGAGATCCACGTCAGCGGGGCTGGACGGAGGAGTTCAAGCGGGAGGCGGTCAGCGCAGCGGTTGCACATCGGCCCTCTGGCAGACGGCCGGGCAGGCCTTGAGCCCGCCCGACACCGGGTTCAGCCGCCATTATGGCACAGCCTGGCCCCGTCTGGCGGCCCAAGGGTAGGGGGGACGCCCGCCTTGCATTTTATAGCACTAAGTGCTATAGTAATTTTTGGATGACCTCGCGGCGGCTGTTGGTGAGGGCAGGTGAGGATATTCAAGAACAAGCCGTTTGCGCGGTTCGCCAGGAAGGCGCGGTTGAGCGACGCGGCGTTGCGCGAGGCGGTCGGCAGGGCAGGGCGGGGACTGATCGACGCCGATCTGGGCGGCGGGGTCATCAAGCAGCGCATTGCCCGCGAGGGAGCAGGGAAGTCGGGCGGGTTCCGCACGATCATCCTCTTCCGGGTTGGGGAGCGGTCCTTCTTCGTGCATGGCTTCGCCAAGAACGAGCAGGACAACATCCGCGATGACGAGCTGGCCGCTTTCAAGCTGCTGGCGGCGCAGTTGCTGGCTTATGACGATGCGGCGCTCGCGACAGCGATCGGCGCCGGCGTGCTGACGGAGGTAACGGAGGATGAGTAAGCAGTATCGCAGCAGGGCCATGGCCTCGATCCACGAGACCGCCGAGGGCCTCCACAATGCCGGGCTCATGGACAAGCAGACCATGCGCCAGTTCGACGACGCCTGCCTGACGCCCGTGCGCCCGCTCACACCTGAAGAAATCCGTGCTCTCCGTGAACGGGAAGGGGCCAGCCAAGCCGTGTTCGCGCGCTATCTCAACGTCACGACGGGCCTCGTCAGCCAGTGGGAGCGCGGCGAGAAGCGCCCGCAAGGCCCGTCCCTTAAGCTTCTCTCGCTCGTCGCCAAGAACGGGCTGACAACGGTCGCATGATGGAGAGCAAGGCAGACTTGACCCCTGCGTACCTCCTACAGACTGCGCAGACATGATGTTCGACAGTCTCGCAATCCCGTCTCCCAAGCGAAATCGGCGCCTACAAGTTGGATGGGAGGGGTTTTTTCCCTACTACGCCGGTTATCCGGAGGCTTTTGCTTCCGACATAATCAGCTCTGCACGCCTAGCGCCACGTGCTGTTGTCCTGGATCCGTGGAACGGAAGCGGGACAACAATTTATGCAGCTCGGAATCACGGTCACCTTGGGATTGGTCTCGATCTCAATCCGGTTATGATTGCTGTTGCGCGAGCAAGGCTTCTACCTCCAAGCGAAGCAGACAGCCTTGAGCCACTTGGTCAGAAGCTAATTGATCATTGCGATGTTCCAGTGACTCTTCCGGCGGATGATCCTCTGCTGAGTTGGTTCGATCACGAGACGGCGCGCCATGTCCGTGCAATCGAGCAGGCGATTTCAAGCAGCCTCGTGGGTCGGTTCACAATATCGGAACGGGGCGCTGATCTTGATCGTCTATCAAGCATCGCTTCAGCCTTCTACGTCGCACTATTTGCTGTGGCACGAAGTGCGTCCGTCACCTTCCGATCTTCCAATCCGACATGGTGGCGTAGGGCGAAATCTGCCGAGGAGCTCGTTCATGTCCGCGATGACGAGCTGCGGAGCACCTTTTTATCCCAGATTAGAGGCATGGCAGAAGCGCTTTCAAAGTGTGCAGACGATCATCCTCTGAAATGCACCTTCGCAGAAGCTCGACTAGCAGATAGCACTTCGTTTTTCGCGGGGGAGGCGACAGTAGATTTTGTGCTCACTTCACCACCTTACTGCACTCGGATAGACTACGCAGTGGCCACTCAGATTGAATTGGCTGTATTGAATGGCCTTATTCGGTCGGATGTGCATGCCCTTGGCCGGCGGATGATTGGTTCAACTCGCGTCCCATCGCAACCTATCGAATACGATAACCAGTGGGGCACCACCTGCCGCGACTTCTTAGAAAAAGTTAGACTTCACCCGTCCAAGTCATCTGCAGGATATTACTTAAAGACGCATCTCGACTACTTCGATAAAATGAGCCGGTCTATCTCCAGGATTTCCAGTGTTCTTAAGGACGGTGCAGCAGCGATTTTTGTAGTACAGGATTCGCACTACAAAGACATTCACAATAATCTTCCTGCCGTTCTGGTAGAGATGGCAGCCAGTCGGAACCTGCAGTTAATGCGACGAGAAGATTTTACAGTGCATCGAACTATGGCGGCGATTCATCCGCATGCTACAGGTCGCACAAACAGGCTCGGAACAGTTGAGTCCGTCCTCTGTTTTCAACGTGGAGATCGTTAGCGATGTCAGGCTCAAGCGCGCGCCTTATCGAGGAGGTCGCGGGAACGCTAAAACGCGCCAGCACTCAGGCACTTGATCTTTCTTTCAATGAACTTCTCGACATGGCCGAGGCAGGCGAGCTCAACATCACCCCGGACTATCAGAGGCTCTTTAGGTGGACCGAAGGACAGCGTTCGCGTCTCATAGAGTCGCTGATTCTAGAAATGCCTGTGCCGCCGATCTTTGTAATCGAGGAGGAGGAAGGCCGCTATCAGCTGATCGACGGACTGCAACGGATTTCATCCTACTTGCATTTACGAGGCGCGTTGGACGCCCCTCATCTCGATCGTCCTGTTCAAAAGGGCGACAAGCTGAAACTTGTAGATTGTGACATCGTGCACGCGCTGAACGATCTCACCTTTGACGATCTGCCAACCTCCATGCAGATCAGGTTGAAGCGCGCATTCATTCGAGTGGAGGTTGTTCGCAGGGGCGCTGATCCGCATTTCAAATATCACATGTTCAAGCGGCTTAACACAGGCGGAGAAGGCCTGTCGGAGCAGCAGATTCGTAATTGCACAATTCGCATGCTCAGTACTGAGTTTCCCGATTTCATCATCAATATGAGCGGGGTTGATGATTTTCAGGTCTGCACAAGCGCCTTGACGGAGGCGCGGCTTCTTTCAGGGATCGATCAGGAACTGGTCTTAAGATTTTTCGCGCTCAAGAATCGGCTGGATAAATTCAAACACGAAGTATCTGATTTTCTGACAGAGTATATGGAGGACGTCGCCGATCCAAGCCGCGCACACAGTTTTGACTTTGCTGGAGAGGAAGCCAACTTTCGCAAGACCTTTGCGGTTTTGAAGGCCTCTCTAGGCGACAAGTCCTTTGCATTCAGGAATAAGAGTGGAACCGATCTGGCGTCGGGCTTCAGTGTGTACCATTTCGAGGCAATTACAGTTGCTCTTCAGAGCGTCATCGACAAACTTGACCCGACAGACCACGTCGTAATGGCCGCCATTGCTGACTGCCTTAAAAGCATTAAGCTTGACAGCGAATTTGTCAGACAAACAACTGGCGGTGGGAAAAACTCGCCTGGCCCGCTGAATGATCGGATCAATTTTGTAAGGCAACGGCTCATCCATGCGTTCCCCTGAGTCTGTTTTTGAGGACCTGGAAGCTGACCGAGCCAGTCGCGAGGCTGAAATGCGTCTGATAGACCGCTTAATCCAGGCGGCAGCATCCGCAAATGAGCAGGCGATGCTTAAACGCTCGCTCATTCTGCTAATGTACGCGCATCTTGAAGGATTTTGTAAATTTTCTCTTCTCTCCTATACATCGGCGCTCAATGCTTTAGGGTTGACCTGTGCCGAGGCTAGCTATCCAGTTGCAGCTGCCACTCTGCATAAGGTTTTTGCCGCGTTAAGGGACCCGAATAGCAAACACGAAACTTTTCGCAATCGCATGCCGGACGACACACAATTGCACCTATCAGCTCGCGAGCAGATGTTTGTTGAGTCTTATGAGAGAATTACGGCGCATAAAGTGGATATTCCGGATCAGGTAGTTGACACAAAATCCAACTTGTCGCCGGATGTTCTTAAAAAATTGCTTTTTCAACTCGGACTAGATTGCCTTTCTATCGAAGTCCACCGTTCGAATATCAGCAAGTTATTGGGTATTAGGAACGCGATTTCGCATGGCGACAGATTGTTGATCCCAAGCGATCAGGCGTTATCTGACTATCTCGCGACGACTTTAGCCATCATGGCTTTCATGCAAGGTGAGATATACAGCGCCCTAAGTGGACGAAAGTACCTGAAATCTGCTTGAGGTCTCCTTATGGTGAATAGTACGAGAATCGAGACGCATCACAGTCTGATCCGCTCTACCTCGTCCTGCGTCAGCCGCTCCTTGGTGCGGTTGTAGAGCTTGGTGGTGCGCGGGCTCTCATGCGCTGCCATTTCCTGCGCATGCTCAAGAGCACCGCCGTTCGCGAGATAGGCGGTGATGCTGGTCGCGCGGAAGGTGTGGTTGCCGATCGGCGCTGTGATGCCGGCGGCGACAGCACGGCGGCGCAACATGCGCCACGCGTCAGCCTGGGCCAGCGGCTGATTGGTGAGCTCGGTTGCCTTGTGGCCTGGCGCTGTGCGGAACAGCCAGCCCCTGCGGTCGTCAGCGATCCCGGCAGTCTGGATATAGGCATGCAGCGCCTCGGCGGTATCCGTCGGCTGAACCCCATGGTTGAGGGTCCTGGCTGAGCCTCCGAGGTTTGCTCTCCTGGTGAGGGGGCGTTCGGTGGACGGAGACAAGGTGGAGAGCACGGCTCCGAGCACTCATACGAGTGATCGTATGAGTGCTCGGAGCGAGTTCGTAGAGGTGGTGACGCGCGGTGAGCGGCGTCGGCGCTGGAGCGCGGAGCAGAAATTGCGGATCGTCGCGGAGGCGATGCAGCCCGGCGTGGTTGCCAAGGAGGTCGCGCAGCGTGAGGGGATCGGGACGGGCCTGCTCTACACCTGGCGCCGGGATCTCCTCGCGGGGATCGCACCCGGACCGGCTACACCGCGACTGCCTCCAGCGGCGGCGGAGAGGTCTCCTGCCGCGCTGCCGGTTGTTGAGGCTCAAAGGGCGTTGACGACGCCTATACCGTAAGCGAGGCCTACAGACCCATGCTGGCTGTATTTGAGATCAACTGCCGTTTTTGGCGGCCCAGCACCACGGCATGAGTTCGTCGATGCGGCTGTTGGGCCAGCCATTGACGAGGCGGGTCAGCAGGTCGGTGAAGTAGTCGGCCTTGAACAACCAGCAACTCGTTGAACTGAGACAGGAAAGCTCGGGCTTCGGGGTGATCCTCCACGACTTCTGTGGACGGGTTACGCTACGTTTGCTGCCTGCCGTTCTGCCTGGTCTGGCGTGCGGTAGTCCAGGGCCGAATGAAGGCGCTGTCGGTTGTAGAAGCCCTCGACGTAGGAGAACAGGTCGCGCTTGGCCTCATCCCTGGTGGCATAGGCCCGGTGATGCACCAGCTCGGTTTTCAGCGTATGGAAGAAGCTCTCCATTGGCGCGTTGTCCAGCGGGTTGGCCCGCCGGCTCATCGACGGGATGATGGCTGCTTTGGTCAGCGCCGCCTGGTAGTCACCGCAGGCATATTGGACGCCGCGGTCGGAATGTTGGATCAGGCCGGCACTGGGACGCTGGCGCTGGATGGCCATCAGCAGCGCCGAGGTCGCCAGCTCGGCCCTAAGATGGTCGCGCATGGACCAGCCCACGATCTTACGGGTGTGCAGGTCCATGATGGCGGCCATGTACAGCCAACCTTCAGCTGTCGGAATGTAGGTCAGGTCTGCCAGCCAGACTTGGTTCGGCCTGCTGGTGGTGGAGAACTTGCGTTCCAGCAGATTGGGAGCGACCGGGAAGGCGTGGCGGCTGTCGGTGGTTTGCACGCGGCGGTGCGGGGCGACAAGGCCGCGCACGCCATGCCGCCGCATCAGGCGCTCGATCCGTCCACGTCCAACCTGTCGCCCCTGCGCCCGCAAGGTGGCATACACACGGGGACTGCCGTAACGGCCACCGCTGTTGGCATGGGCCTGGCGGATGTCGGCCAGCAGGGCACAATCCTCGACGGCGCGCTTGCTATCCGGCCGCGACCGCCAAGCGTAGTAGCCGGCGGTCGAGATCCCCAGCACACGGCACAACGGCTGGACCGCCCAGACATCGCGGCAGTCCTCGACCACACGAAACTTCATCTCAGTGGTCCCGCGAAGATCGAAATGGACTTTTTTAAAATGTCTCGCTCCATGCGGAGCCGGTCGCACTCGCGCCGCAGCCGCGCGATCTCGGCAGCCTGGTCGGCCGTCGGGACCGGCAAGGGCTTGAGGGAGGTGGCAGCTGCAGGCCGCGGCACCTCGGTCTTGCCACCGCCGGCGCTATACTGGCGCACCCACCGGCACAGCAGCGTCGGGTGCAGGCCGACCTCGCCCGCCACCGCCGTCGGCGTGCGCCCGCCACCGACCACCATATCCACGACCTGGCGCTTGTAGTCCTCCGTATAGGAACGTGGCTTGGCCCTCGTCGCCTGCTGATCCATTGAACACCTCCAGCTCAAAGCTTGCCTCTGGGTGTCCACGGAAACCAAGGAGGATCACCCTCGATGGACTTCATGGCTGACGCGAAGGAGACGACCTTGACCACTTGACTGCACCCGCCTCCGGCTCACCGTCGCAGCGCAAGCCGCGCGGCGGCCGGGATGGCGCCGACGCGGCCCGGCCCGACCGGCCTGCTGCTGTGCGCCCGGGATTACCAGATGCCCGCCCTTCCCGCGCCGAGAAATTCGGTGAGTCAGCCGGGACGTCGCGGCCCCCTGCCCTGCCCTGCCCCGCCGCCGAATCCTTGCCGGGATCGAGTCCTTGCCTGCGAGCCCCGCCGCCAGAGCCCGAGGCGCCCCGCGGCATCGAGGTGCTCCCGCAGGGCGTGCCGCATGACGGCCGCGCAGGCGGTGCCGTCGACCCAGTCGGGCAACGGGCGCCACCCCACGACCCGGCGCTGCATCAGGCTGATGCCGACGCCGCCGGTGCCGCCGGAGAGCCGGAGTGGGCCGAGGGCGCGGGCCAGCGGCATCTGCCAGATTTCCAGGGCGGCCGGGCTTAGCGTCTGGGACCTTGTGGGCGTGGGTTGAGACATGCCCCGAGCCGCTCCTTCATTGTTGTTGACGCATCGCCCATCGATGCATAGCCTTCCTCCATGTCACAGCAGCCCATCCTTCGTGCCGTGCCTCGTCCCCCGCCGGACTTCACGGACCGAGGCTACTGGGCCGGGACCATCAAGATGGCGCTCAGTCGCTTCTTCGTCCTGCAGGTGCTGCACGACGGCCCGGCTCATGGCTACGACATCGCGCGCGCGGTGGAGCGGACCACGAACGGCTGCTGCTCGCCCTCTGAGGGCGCCCTGTATCCGACGCTCCGGGAGTTCGAGCAGGGCGGCTACCTGACATCGGAAGCCGAGGTCGTCTCCGGCCGTGAGCGCAAGGTCTACACCCTGACCGACAAGGGGCGGGAGGCATTCCGCGTTGGTTTAGGGGCCTGGATGGACGCCACCACCGCCCTGACCGAGACCGGCCGTGCCGCCAAGGCTCGCGGCAGGGCCAAGGGTGCATGCCAATGCTGACCATCAGCTTGCCTCTATACATCGCCCACCGAGGCATAAGGAAGGAAACCGTCAGATGAGCTCCTGTTGCTCTGCCAAGCCTGCCCCTCAGAGCAGGGGCCCTGAGGGCTTCCCCAGCCCCGCAACGCTGCCCATCGCCATCATCGGCGGCGGCCCGGTTGGCTTGGCCGCCGCAGCGCACCTGCTGGAGCGCGGCCTGGAGCCGCTGGTGTTCGAGGTTGGTCCCTCGGTCGGCACGGCGCCGCTGGGATGGGGTCACGTTCACACGTTTTCCCCGTGGCGTTACAACGTGGACCGGGCGTGCCGCACGCTCCTGGAGCGGCATGGATGGACGGCGCCCGATGCCGAGGCGTTCCCCACCGGCCGTGACCTCGTCGAGGACTACCTGGCACCTCTCGCTGCCCTGCCGGAGATGGCTGGCCGCCTCCGTCTGAACACCCGGGTGACCGGAGTTGCCCGACAGCGCGCTGGCAAGGTTCGCGACGCCGGTCGTGAGCGGCAGCCCTTCGAGGTCAGGTTCCAGGCTGAGGGCATGGAGGACCGCCTCCTGGTCCAGTCCGTCATCGTAGCCACCGGCACTTGGGGACATCCCAACCCGGCGGGCGCCTCCGGCCTGCCCGCCATCGGCGAGCATCGGGCCGCCGACCGCATCCGCTATGGCATGCCCGACGTCCTCGGCGCCGACCGCGGTCGCTACGCCGGGCGACGCGTCCTTGTCGTCGGCTCGGGCCACTCGGCCGTCGGCACCCTGCTCGACCTCGCCAGCTTGGCTGAGCAGGCGCCGGGCACCACCGTCCTGTGGGCGGTCCGCAGCGCGGACCTGACGCGGGCTTACGGCGGCGGCGCGGCCGACCAGCTGCCGGAGCGCGGCGCCCTGGGTCAGCAGCTGCACCACCTCGTCGAAAGCGGCACCGTAGAGCTGCTCGCGCCCTTTTCGGTGGACGAGGTCGGCCAGGCTGCCGACGGTTCCCTGCAGGTCATGAGCCTCGAGGGGGAGACGGCGGAAGCCGACGAGATGGTGGTCGCCACCGGCTTGCGGCCCGACCTCGGCATTCTCGGTGAGGTCCGCCTCGACCTGGACCCGGCGCTGGAATGCCCGCGCGTGCTGGCCCCGCTCATCGACCCCAACCTGCACTCCTGCGGCACCGTTCGGCCTCACGGTGCCCACGAACTCCAGCAGCCCGATACGGGACTTTTCCTTGCCGGGATGGCCAGCTACGGCCGTGCGCCCACCTTCCTGCTGGCCACCGGCTACGAGCAGGTGCGCTCCATTGCCGCCTTCCTCGTGGGTGACATGGAGGCCGCACGTCGGGTGGAGCTGGACCTGCCGCAGACCGGCGTGTGCAGCAGCAGCCGCGTGGTGGCAGCGCTCGATGCCGAAGCCGCATGCTGCACGCCGACGACAATCCAGGGGGCGGGCTGCCCGCTCAAGCCTGAATTGGCTGAGGACACGCCGTGCTGCGGGACCGCTGACCAGAAGGTGCCCCTCTCGGCCGAACCTGCCGAATGAGCCAGGCCGCCCTCCCGGCCGACGCAGGCTCTACAGGTCCAGCCACTAGCCGCTCCAGGCTGGTGGTCGTCTCCACCATCGGCGTCGCCCAGATCCTCGCCTGGGGTTCCTCCTACTACCTGCTGGCCGTGCTGGCGGGGCCCGTGCTGGCGGACACCGGCTGGCCGCTGACCTGGCTCATGGGCGCCTTGTCCATCGGCATGCTGGTGTCTGGCCTGGTGTCGCCGCGCATCGGCTTCCTGATCGAGCAGCGCGGCGGCAGGCCCGTTCTGGCGGCCAGCGCCGTCCTCTTCTCCGCTGGCCTGCTGCTGCTCGGGCTGGCACCCAGCCTGCCGGTGTTTGTGCTGGCCTGGATCGTCCTCGGCCTGGCCATGGGCGCCGGGCTCTATGACCCGGCCTTCTCGACGCTGGGGCGGCTGTATGGCGACCATGCCCGCCCGGCCATCACCCACGTCACCCTGTTCGGCGGCTTCGCCAGCACCGTCTGCTGGCCACTCAGCGCCTTGCTGGTCGACCACCTGGGCTGGCGCGGCGCCTGCCTGACCTACGCCGCCATCCATCTTACGGTGGTGCTACCGCTCTACCTCTTCGGGGTGCCGCGCGAGGCGTCCAAGCCCGCCGCAGCACCCACGGCCGCCAAGGCTGTTTCGGTGCCGGGCCCTGTGCGGGCGGGCCAGCGCTATGCCCTCGTCATGCTGGCGGCGAGCTTTACCCTGGCCGCGGTCATCATGACCGTCATCTCGGTCCACCTGCTGACCCTGCTCCAGTCGCAGGGGCTGGCTCTCACCGCCGCCGTTGCTCTGGGCACGCTCATCGGCCCGGCCCAGGTTGGCGCCCGCGTGCTGGAGATGCTCTTCGGCAGGAAGGCGCATCCGATCTGGAGCCTGATCGCCTCGGCCGTTCTAGTGGCCGTCGGCCTGGGCATGTTGGTGGGCGCGCCCGGCATCGTGGCAACGGGCATTGTAATGTACGGCATGGGCAGCGGCATCCGCTCCATCGCCCGCGGGACGGTGCCCTTGGCGCTTTTCGGCAGGGAGGGCTACGCCGTGCTGATGGGCCGCATCGCGATGCCGACTCTAATCGCTCAGGCAGCCTCGCCCTTCCTGGGCGCTTGGCTGCTGGACAGCTTCGGGACGCAGGCGACGCTGGCTGCGCTCTGCGGTGCCGCCGTGCTCAACATCCTGTTGGTGCTTGCACTGCTGCCAGCCGTGCTCAGGAGGGCGGGTGCGGGACCCTGACACCATGCACCGAGGCTTGAGCGCTATCTCAGGCACTGTTACTCGGGACCAATGCTTGTCGATGTTCGCGCGCGTCACGCGCTGGCTTGGGACGCCTCACTGAAGCCGATTGGGGAAGGCAGCCTCGGCAAGGAGCCGTTTGAAGCGTGGTGGGCGAGGAATCACCACCGATTGACGAACCTGCACCCGCTCGTCGCGGAGCAGTGGGTGTACAAGTGCTGGAGGCATTCTCCGTTCTGCCATCTGCCGCTTGAGTGCCTGTCGTGCCGCGTCGAGCGATGGACCGTGGAACGCATCTTGAGGGATGTCGCTTGGGGAATGCCGGACAGTGACGAGGATCCCGAGTTCAACTTTCGCGTATTCCACGGCAAGGAGTTCGAGCCGGGTCGGACGATGGACGCGACCGGAACCTGGAACATCCCGCCCGTCATCCTTGAAGCGCCGGACGGCCTCCTGACGGACACGGGTGAGCACCCCGAAACCCGTTACTGGTTGATCGAGGGGCACCAGAGACGCCGCTACCTTCACGCTCTCGCATTCCATCAGGTAGGCGGGGGTCAACCCGGTTTCCTGCACGAGGTATTCCTGCTTTCCATCCGCGACGCCCGGTCGGCTTCGTAGAGGCCAGCTACGGAGGTCGAAGGCAAACCGATTGCATAGAGGCAGACTCCCGGCACGCCGTCCTAAACGACTGGACTTAGCCGGAAGCGGCCGGTCCGCTTTCAGGCACGGCATGCCGGAAGCAGCCCTCACGTGCAGCGGCCTTAGCCCAGGGCGAGCTTCGCCACTAAACCGAGAGCCGCGGTGATGCCGAGCGTTCTCATCAGGCCGAGCTTGAAGCCAAACAGGCAGGCCGCGGCGGCGGCGGCAAGCGCCAAGGCAAGGATGTCCAGGCTGTCCGGAACCGGGATGTCCAGGGCCGCCGGTCCGACCTCCACCCGCCGCACCTCGGCGAACAGCACCCGCAGGCCGAACCAGAGCGCGAGGTTGGCAATGACGCCGACCACGGCGGCCGTGACCGCCGCCAGGGCGCTGGTGAGTTCCCGGTTGGAGTGCAGCCTTTCGACATAGGGGGCGCCCAGGAAGATGAAGGCAAAGCAGGGCGCGAAGGTGACCCACACCGTCAGCACGGCCGCCAGTACGCCCCAGGCCAGCCCGCCCTGACCGAAGCCCGCCAGGAAGCCCACGAACTGGAGGACCAGGATCAGCGGGCCGGGCGTGGTCTCGGCAAGGCCAAGACCCACCAGCATCTGGTCGGGCGACAGCCAGCCGTATCCCTGCACCGCCTCCTGCGCCACGTAGGACAGCACGGCGTAGGCGCCGCCCACGGTCACCACCGCCATCTTGGAGAAGAACCAGGCAACGTCGGCGAAGACCCCGGCCCCGGTTGCCATGAGCACGGCGACCGGAAGGAGCCAAAGCACGACCGCGACCCAGCCCGCGCGCCAAGCGCGCACGGCGAGCCGGGCGGGACGGCCGGGATCCGCCGCCAGCACCGCGTCCAGCAGCGCGGGCGGGCCATCCTTGGCCGATCCGTGGCTGCCGCCCTTGAACGCCATGGGGGCGAAGTAGCCGATCAGCGCCGCCGCCAGCACGACGGCTGGGAAAGGCACGCCGAAGACGTAAAGCGCGAAGAAGGCGGCCGTGGCGAGTGCCCATGCGGCGTTGGTCTTGAGCGCCCGCCGCGCCACACGCAGGAGCGCTTCGACCACCAGCACCAGCACGGCGCATTTCAGGCCGAAGAACAGCGCCGAGACCACCGGCACCTGCCCCAGCGTGGCGTAGAGGACGGACAGGCCTAGCATTACCGCCATGCCCGGCAGCACGAACAGGACGCCCGCCGCCACCCCGCCGCGCACCCCGTGCAACAGCCAGCCAAGATAGGTGGCGAGCTGCTGGGCCTCGGGCCCGGGCAGCAGGGTGCAGAAGTTCAGCGCATGCAGGAAGCGGGCGTCGGAGATCCAGCGCCGCTCGTCCACCACCTCCCGGTGCAGCAGCGCGATCTGCCCCGCCGGGCCGCCGAAGGACAGCAGGCCGATCTTCATCCAGACGCGCACGGCTTCGGCGAATGAAGGCAGCGCAGGCTGGCTCTCAGGGATGGAAGGGGCGGGCCGCCGGACCTCGAGCACTGTTTTGTCGTTCACTGGCCAGACCTCCCAGCTGCGCTCGGCGACGCTGGCCAGTTGTGGGTCTCGGCGACGGCATCGCGGCTCCAGCGGTAGAAGGCATCGTACAGACCCATTGCGGCGTCGAGTTGCGCCAGGTCATCCCGGTGCATGCGGGACAGGCCCAGGGACGCCGCGAGCAGCCCCGCCGCCTGCGGCGCGAGGTCGGGCCGGGCGGTGTCGGCGCCGCGGACGATCTCCGCCAGCCGGAGCAGCGGCTCAGAGGTCAATCCGAACTCCTGGACCATGGTGTCGAAGGTGCAGGTCTCGCTACGATGGCTCCAGAACACCCCCTCGACGTCAAAGGGCGCGGCCCCGAAGCGTTCGGCCACCGCGCCGACCTCGGACGGCGCGACGAAGAGGAAGACGGCGGACGGATCCACGAAGCGCCGGATCAGCCAGGGGCAGGCAATCCGGTCCACCTTGGGCCGGGAACGGGTCACCCACACCGTGCGCCCCTGCGCATCGCGTGTCGGCAGGCGGTTCGGATGCACCAGCAGGTGGCCTTCGGCAGCCCATGCCTCGAAGCCGCCCTCGAGCACCTCGGCCCTGGCACCGCCGTGACGCAGCCAGGCGGCGACACCGTGGCTGAGCTTGAGGCCGCGCTGGCAGACGACCACCACGTGCCGACCGGCGTGGCCCGCCATCCAGGTGGTCACGTCGCGATGTTCGCGCCGGAAGGAAGCCGGGAGCAGGCGCGGGTCGGCCGCGTAGTCCTCCTCGGTCCGTACGTCGAGCAGCACCGGTGCATCGGGCAGGCCGACGAGCCGAGCGAGCTGTGTGGTGGTGATGGTGTCAGGTGCAGGCATGGGCGTCCCCTCCATGGTTGTGGAGTGTCGGACGCGATGCTTCGGCCGAAGCCTCACGGGGCGATCGCGGATGTCCCCTTGCGCCCAGGATGGTGAATGGCGTGCTGGTCTGTCAAGCAAGAGTGGCCGACCCGATGGCCGTCCCTGAGTTTTCCGGGCTGCGCATGCCATAGCAGGGGTAAGGTCCGGGGCTGCGCGTTCCGGCCTGAGCTTTCGCCCACGCAGCCGGAACACGCCCGCATCAGGCCGCCGCGATCTGCGTCAGCGCGACGGCACCGACATAGAAGCCCACCAGGATGATGAGCGCGCCCGAGGCATAAGGCGCCCGGCGCATGAAGGTGTCGAAGCCCGACCAGCGGCGGGACGCGTGGCGCATGCCGGTCGCGGCGATGACGCCGACGGTCACCAGGGTGATGGCGAGGCCGATGCTGAAGCACAGCACCAGCGCCGCGCCGAGGGTGAACTCCTGAAGCTGGAGGCAGATCAGCAGCACCGTGATCGCGGCCGGGCACGGCACCAGCCCGCCCGTCAGCCCGAACAGCACGATCTGCCAGGTCGTCACCTCGCGTCCGGCGAACCGGCGCTGGATGTCGTTGGCATGGGCGCGCTCATGAGCATCCTGGTAGCCGTCCGTGGTCGCGAAGGCACCGGGAGCCAGAGGCTCCTGCTCGTGACCGTCGCCCTGCTCCGCGAAGACCACCTCGTAGTCGTGGGCATGGTTGCCGTGGGACAGGCTCAGGCGGGCGGTGAACTCGTGAGGCTCTGGAATATCGGTCGTGGACTCGAGGTAGCCGCCGCGGTCGACGAAGCCGAAGCTCTGGCGCTGCCCGTCCGGACGAAGGGTCTCCACCGTCACATCCTCGGCCGCCCAGTGCGGACCACGCTCCGACCGCAGCCGCCAGCGCGGCGGAACGCCGTCCTCGAACACCTCCAGGGCGACGACGCCATGGCCGGTGTCGATGCGCCGCACCTCCTCGCCGTGGCTGTGGCTGTGGCCATGCCCCTCACTATGGCTGTGCTCATGGCCATGGTGGTGCCCATGGTCATGCGAGTGTCCGTGGGCACTGCTGGCCTGCTGGTCCCGCCAGGTCCGCCACAGCATCCAGATGGCCATGGCGATGATCGCCACGGCGGAGGCAAGCTGGAAGTACGGCTCCGCGGTCTCGGCGTCGAAGCCCTTCCAAAGGTACAGGCCCCCGAGTCCGATGCCCCAGACCACCAGCGTGTGCGAGAAGGTCGCCGCTACTCCGAGCAGAACCGCCTGCGTGACGGTGCCGCGAACGGCGACGATGAAGGCCGCCATCATGGTCTTCGAATGGCCTGGCTCCAGGCCGTGCAGGGCTCCCAGCAGGATGGCGCTGGGAACGAAAAGCCAGGCGTGGGCTGATCCTTGGGCCAGCAGTTCGGAGAAAGGAGTCATCGAGGCGCCTTCAGAGATACTTCGTGATGGCCTTGAACTCGTCGATCGGGCCGCGGTCGGCGCGCGGCACCGCGCCCACGACATCGTCGAGGCAGTGGTCGAGGTGGTCGTGGATCAGGGTCCGCTTGGCGTTGGCGATGGCCGCCTCGACCGCATGGAGTTGCTGCACGATGTCGAGGCAGGGGCGGCCCTGCTCGATCATCTCGACCACGCTGCGGAGATGGCCGTCGGCGCGCTTCAGGCGCTTCACGATCTCCGGATGCGATGCATGGACATGGGGGGCTGTCATTCTCCTGAGCTATCCCCCCGGTAGGGATACCGTCAAGCCGGTCGGCCTAGGAACGGCGGCCATTCCGTCTTGTCAGCGCGGCGCACGGCGTTGGGCGGCCACGGCGCGGGCAGCCCGAGTGTCCATGTCCGACAACTCGTCGGTCAGCGGGACCGCGCCATTGGCCACCAGGCTGGCTTCCCGCAGCGTGGCCTGCATTCTCGTTGATGCCGAGGCCGCGCTGGCTGGCGTGGCGTCCAGCATCTCCCTCGCCTGCTCGACCGCGACAGGCTCTTGCCAAGCCAGCAGGATAGTGTTGCCGCTGCCCGTCTGGGTCGCCAGCACGCTTGGGAAAGCCGCCATCATCGTCGCCGCCATGGGTGCCACGATGCTGCGAGGGTCTCCGGCCCCGAAGACGTTCACTGCCACCACGCCGCCGGAGCGGAGCCGCCGCGACACTGCCTGGAAGAACTCCACCGTGGCGACGTGGGAGGGGATCTGGCCGGTGGCGTAGAGGTCGACCACGATGATGTCGAACTGCGTCTGGCTCGTTTCGACGAAGCGGCGCGCGTCGTCATGCGTCACTGGAATGGTCAGGCCGAAGTGGCGCCGGGCGACGTCGGTGACGCCGGGGTCGATCTCCACGCCGGTGCTCCGCACGTCCGCCCATGCCTTCGTCATGGCATCCACCGCCGAGCCTCCGGCTACGCCCAGGAACAGCGAGTCCCGACCCTGGGTCAGGGACGGCACCGCCGCCATCATTTCCCAGTACGAGCCGGTCAAGCGGCCGTCTTTGCGCCGGGCCGACTGCACGGCGAGCGGCGAGTTCAACAGCAGGTAGGTCGCCTCCGGGGCGTCCCAGACCATCACTGTGTTGTAGATCGTCTCGAAATACTCGGTGAAGCGACTGGCCTGGGCCCGCTCGGCCCAGATGCCGAGAGCGAGCGGTGCCATCACCAGTGCCGCGCGCAATGGGGCCAGGCCGGTAGCCAAAGCGGCGGCGGCGGACAGCAAGGAGGCGGAGGCGTAGCCTGCCGTCAGACCCATATAGGGGATGGCATAGAACGCGGCGAAGAAGGTACCGCCAATGCTCCCCAGCGCGGCCAGCGCTGAAATGCTGCCCGAGGCCTTGGCGGGAGAGCCGGAGGCCGCCAGCCGCGCCACGCAGAGTGGCGAGACGGCGGCCAGGGTGAAGGCGGGCGGGCCGATCAGCACCGCCGAGGTAGCGACGGCTCCCGCCAAAGGGCCGAGCAGGTTTTCGAGGGCACTGGCCAGCGGGCGACCGATCCAAGGCGTCAGGGCCGCCGCGCAGGCGGCGATTGCCAGCAGCAGCGGCAGCAGCCTGGCGGCGTTCGCCCGCCCGCCCAAGCGTCCTCCGGCCCAGTAGCCGAGTGACATGAAGGCCAGCGCGGTGCCGATGATGGCGCCCCACTGGTGAATCGTCTGGCCGAAGACCGGCGCCATCAGGCGTCCGTCCAGCATCTCCAGCGACATCACGCTCCAGCCCGAGGCGAAGGCGGCGAAGCCGACGGCGGAGCGGTCTCTGCCGTCACGCATGGGCCAGACCTGCTTGGCAAGGCGGCGGACGCGTTCCTGACGCGGCATCCAGGAACTCCCCGCTCCGCCGGTGATGGCCAGGCACGAAACGCTGCGGGAAACGGAGGGGAGGAGCGAGATGCATGCATTTGTCCTATCCCCCTGGTAGGGATATGGTCAATCGGCTAGGGTGCCGCCAGCCTCTCGGCGCACAGCGGATGGCGGATGGCTGAAATATCTTGTCACACTTGGGCAATCTCCGGCTCGTAGTTGGTGGACATCCTGGCCCCATCGACTTCGGCGGGCGAGCCGTTGACCCGCCCACGCTGTGTCCACCGGGGAAGCTCACGGATGCGCCTTGTCACCTCCATCGCGGCGGCCGCCATGGCCGTTGTCGCCGTCGCGGCGCAGACCCGGCCCGCGGCCTCGGCCCACCAAGCCTTTGGTGACCGCGGACGCGCTCAGGAGCAGGACCATGCCGCGCCGGTCGCGGCCAAGGATTGAACGATGACCAATGAAAAGCTCAGCAGGCGGCAGGCCCTCGGGCTCGGGGTCGCCGCCCTGGCCTTTCCCGCCGCCGCGCCCGACGCCCTGGCGCAGCCCGCCGTCGGGCGGGCGATGCCGCGCGAGTTCAACCTGACCCTGTCCCACGTGACGGCCAACATCACCGGGCGCCGCCGTCCGGCCATGGCCATCAACGGGCAGATCCCCGGCCCTGTCCTGCGCTTCCGCGAGGGCGAGGAAGTGGTGGTCAACGTGACCAACCAACTCCGCGAGCACACCTCGATCCACTGGCACGGCCTGATCCTGCCGAGCAGCCAGGATGGCGTGCCGGGCATCAGCGACGGCTTCCAGGGCATCGACGCGGGCGGGACGCACCAGTACCGCTTCCCGCTCGTGCAGGCTGGCACCTATTGGTACCACAGCCATTCGGGCGTGCAGGAGCAGTCCGGCATCTACGGCTCCATCGTCATCGACCCCGCGACGCCGGAGCCTTTCGGCTACGACCGCGACTACATCGTCCAGTTGTCGGACTGGACGGACGAGACGCCGAGCCACGTCATCGCCAACCTCAAGCGCGACCCCGGCTACTACAACTACAACAAGCGTACCCTGGCCAGCCTGGTCGGCGAGCTCCGCCGCGCGCCGGACGCCGCCGCGCGCTCGGCCATCGTCTCCGACCGCGTCATGTGGGGCGACATGCGGATGGACCCGACCGACATCGAGGATGTCGGCGGCTATACCTACCTGGTCAACGGCCACACCCCGGCGCAGAACTTCACCGGCGTGTTCCGGCCGGGCGAGACGGTGCGCCTACGCTTCATCAACAGCGGCGCCATGACGCATTTCGACGTGCGCATTCCCGGACTCGATATGACCGTGGTCCAGGCGCACGGCAACAACGTCCGCCCCGTCACTATCGATGAATTCCGCATCGCCCCGGCCGAGACCTTCGACGTGCTGGTCCGCCCGGGCGACGGCCGCCAGTACCAGGTGCTGGCGGAATCCATGGGGCGCCAGGGTTTCGCGCAGTTCAGCCTGGCCACCCGGGAGGGCCTGCCCGCCCTGCCCCTGCCGCAGCACCGCCCGCGCCCGGTCCTGACCATGGCCGACATGGGCATGAACTACGGGCCCAAGGGGCTGGACCGCGGAACCCCGATGCCGGAGGTGGACGCGCCCGGCCATGTCGCGCCGATGGACATGGGCGGCATGGACCACTCCGCCATGCAGATGCCCGCTGGAGGCTCCATGGGCACCCAGCAAGGGTCCGTGGGCGGCATGAACCATGGAAGCATGGCTGGCATGGATCACTCGGCAATGCAGATGCCCGCCGGAGGCCCGCAGGGCATGCAGCAGGGCTCCATGGCTGGCATGGACCACGGCAGCATGCCCAACATGAACAATGGCGCGGCGGGCGCCGGTGCAATGGCCGGAATGGACCATGGCGGCATGGCGATGCCGGACCCGCTGGTGAACGACGTCGGCGCCCCGCCGGGCGCCCGCGTGCTGTCCTACCGCGACCTGCGGGCCGCCAAGCCGCTCTACCCCGTGCGCGAGCCGACCCGCGTCATCGAGATCCGGCTGACCGGCAACATGGAGCGGTACTTCTGGTCCATCAACGGCAACAACTTCAGCCGGGCCCAGCCCATCCAACTCCATCTCGGCGAGCGGGCGCGCTTCCGCTTCGTCAACGAGACCATGATGAACCACCCGATGCACCTGCACGGCATGTGGATGATGCCGCAGGTCGGCAACGGGGCCGAGAACCCCTTGCTGCACACGGTCAACATCAAGCCCGGCTCGACGGTCGACGTGGACATCGAGGCCGACGCACCCGGCGGCTGGGCCTTCCACTGCCACATGCTCTACCACATGGAGACCGGGATGATGCGCAAGGTGTCCGTGGTTCCGGCGCGCCAGACGGCCTCGGCACGGTGATGGTCATGAAGATCAAGAGCGTCCTGACTGCTGCCGCTTCCCTGGCCGCCCTGACCTTGGGCATCCTCCAGGTCGCACCGGCGCATGCGCAGGCGATGCAGCACAGCACGGAGCCTCCGTTCAGCCATGAAGTGTTCACCGGCGCGGTACTGTTCGAGAAGCTCGAATACGGCTGGGGACTGGACGGCCCGAACATCGGCCGTTGGGACGGGCAGGCCTGGTATGGCGGCGACGTCAACCGCGTCTGGCTGAAGACCGAAGGCGAGACGGCGCGGAATGGCCGGGTGGAGGACGCCGAAGTCCAACTGCTCTACTCGCGCCTGATCGGCTACTACTGGGACTTCCAGGCCGGTGTCCGCTACGACATCCGCCCGCGCCCCGACCGCTTCTACGGCGTCATCGGCCTGCAGGGGCTGGCGCCCGGCATGTTCGAGGTCGACCTCCAGGGCTTCGTCAGCGAGAAGGGCGACCTCTCGGCGCGCGCCGAGATCTCCTACGACGCCTACATCACGCAGCGGCTGGTGCTCCAGCCCAACGTCGAGGCCAACTTCGCGCTCCAGAAGGTGCCCGAACGCGACATCGGCAGCGGCTTAAACGACGTCGAGGTCGGGCTGCGGCTGCGCTACGAGGTCACCCGCGAGGTGTCGCCCTACATTGGCGTCAGCTACGAGCGGAAGCTCGGCGACACCGCGCGCTACGCCCGCAACGAGGGTGAGGACGTGGGCGGCTGGGCCTTCCTGACCGGCGTCCGGCTGTTCTTCTGAGGCCCGCCCTGGTGCTCCGCACGACCCTCGCCGCGCCGCTGGGGATGGCCGCCGCCGCGGAGCCCTCGGCGACGGCACCCTTCGGCCGCTTCGGCGTTTACCCTATGCGGTGCACCTCCCCCACTGGGCCGGGCATGGCGGCCCTGGTCGTGGTGGGAGAGGTCGACATGAAAGAGTTCGCAGCCAAGGCTGCATCCACCTCTGGCCCGGCTCCTGAGGCGCGGGCGAAGCTGGGTGTCGTCGCCGGTGCCGCCGGTCAGTCCTGACGACGAGCGGGAGGCGCGGGCCGCCAGCCCGCTGCCCCCCGAGGCCCACGTCCTCGTCGTCGAGGACGACGGGGAGATGCGCACGCTCATCGCCAAGTTCCTGCGCCAGAACGGCTTCCGGGTGACCGGGGCGCGCAATGGCGCGGAGATGTGGGACACCATCTCGCTCGCGCCGGTCGACCTGGTGCTGCTCGACGTGATGCTGCCGGGCCAGTCGGGCCTCGACCTGTGCCGGATGCTCCGTGCCAAGTCGGAGGTGCCTATCATCATGGTGACGGCCCGCGGCGAGGAAGCGGATCGGGTGGTCGGCCTTGAGCTCGGTGCCGACGACTACCTCCCCAAGCCGTTCGGCCGCCCGGAACTCCTGGCCCGCATCCGGGCCGTGCTGCGGCGCGCCCAGGTCGGAGCCGCCCGCTCGGGGTTGGTCACTGGCAACCGCATGATGTTCGAGAACTGGGTGCTCGACACCCGTCGGCGCGAGCTCGCGGCGCCCGACGGCTCGGCGGTCGACCTATCCAGCGGCGAGTACGACCTGCTTCTGGCTTTCTGCGAGCATCCGCAGCGGGTGCTGACGCGCGACCAGTTGCTGGACCTTGCCCGCAACCGCATCTCAGAAAGCATCGATCGCTCGGTGGACGTGATGGTCAGCCGCCTCCGCCGCAAGCTGGAGCCGCTCCCGGACAGCCCTGCGATCATCAAGACCATCCGGGGTGCCGGGTACATGTTCGTACCCGCGGTGGCGCGCCAGTGAAGCGGCTGCTGCCGAGCACGCTGGCCGGACGCATCATTCTGGTGCTGCTGGTCGGCCTGATGGCCTTCCACGTCGGCAGCCTGTGGCTGCACCAGACGGGCAGCGACATCCTGTTGGGCAGCACCCAGCAGAAGGTCACCGGGGAACGGGTCGCCGCCGCAGCCCGCGCCGTCGGCATGGTGCCGCCGGACACGCGCGAGGCCGTGGCGCAGGCTCTGTCCTCGCCGGGATTCCAGGTGCGCTGGCAATCCGGCGCCACAGCGGGCGCAATCCCGGCCCAGGACCTTGCTGCCACCAGCCACCTCGAACCCGAAGGCGTCGTTGGCCTGCCGGAGGGTGGCCAGCTCTGGTACCACGCCGATCCTCTGCAGGCGCAGCCGGAGCACGCCACGCTGCTCTCCACCACGGCGATGGCGGTCGGCATCCTGGTGCTGGGGCTGCTGGTGGTGCGCCTCATCGCGCGGCCGCTGCGGGAGCTCTCCAACGCGGCCGACCGCATCGGCAGGCCGGGGCAGACGGTCACCGTTCCCGAGGAAGGGCCGAGGGAGGTTCAGCAGGCGGCGCAGGCATTCAACCGCATGCAGGCGCGCATCGACCGCCTCATCGCCGATCGGACACAGGCGCTGGCGGCCGTCAGCCACGATCTCCGGACCCCCCTGGCGCGCCTGCGCCTGCGCGCGGGCTTCCTGGACGACGCCGAGGCGCAGCGGCAGATCGATGCCGACCTCGACGAGATGGACGCCATGATCGGCTCCACCCTGGCCTACCTGCGGGGCGACGAGGAGGGTGAGGAGGTCCGGTCGGCCGACATCGCGGCGATGCTCCAGACGCTCTGCGGCGATGCCGAGGACATGGGCAGGACGGCGATCTACGAGGGCCCCTCCCAGGCCCGCCTGCTGTGCCGGGCCATCGCCCTCAAGCGCGCCTTCGCCAACGTCATCGACAACGCCGTGAAGTACGGCGCCTCCGTCCGGGTGGCGCTGGCCGACCTGGGAGGGGAACTCGTGGTCCACGTCGACGACGCGGGACCCGGGGTGCCCGAGGAGCAGTTGGAGAGCGTCTTCCAGCCCTTCTACCGCCTGGAGCAGTCCCGCAACCGTGGGACCGGCGGCTCCGGCCTGGGCCTGGCCATCGCGCGCCAGGCAATTGGCCGCCATGGCGGGTCTGTGACCCTCGAGAACCTCGCAGGTGGAGGCCTGCGGGCCAGCATCCGCCTGCCCAGGCCAGCCTAGGAGAATGACGATGCCTGCCTGGAGCACGCGCCGGAGCTTCACCCACGGCCTGATCGGCCTTGCCCTGCTGCCAGCGGCCTGCGGCGGCCCGCCCAAGGTGGAAGCCTGGCGGGACCGCACATGCGGCTGCTGCGGCGGCTGGGTCGAGCACCTGCGGGCCGAGGGCTTCGAAGTGAACGACAACCTCGTGGACGTCGTCGGACCGCATCGGCAGGCGCTCGGCACGCCGTCTGACCTGATCTCCTGCCACGCCGGGAAGGTCGGCCGCTACGCGCTCGAAGGCCACGTTCCGGCCGCCGCCATCCGGCGGCTGCTGAACGAGAAACCCAGAGGCGTCGCCGGACTTTCCGTGCCCGCTATGCCGGTCGGCGTGCCAGGCATGGAGATGCCGGGAGCGGAGTCCTCCACCTATGACGTCATCGCCTTCGGGCCTGACGGCGCCCGGCAGAGGTGGATGCGCTTCCGGGGGCTGGAGGCCGCGTGACCGGCCGCCGCGCCATCGCCATTCGCGACATGCCGCATGGAAGCATGTCGCCACCCCACGTGCCGCGAGGTGGGCCGGTCGCGGCCTGCGGTCCGAGACCCCGCCTCGCCGTGTCGTCGCTCCAGTCCGCCATGGCGGGCCGGGGCGCCTGCCGAACCCCTGCTACCTCAAGGAGGACACATGACCCACACTACACGGAAGGCGATCGGGAAGGTCGCGCTGGCTGCAACGCTGCTGCTGGGCCTCGCCGCCTGCGCTCAGCCCGGTGGCCCGCCCGCGGCGACCCCGACTTCGTCGCAGATGTCCCTGACCCCGGCGCCGAGCACTCCGCCGGGCTCGTCTGCCGCCACGGCCGCCACTGGCTCCCAGGGCAGCATGGGCTCAATGCCCGGCCACAACATGTCGGGCATGCAGGGCCAGAACATGGGCGGCATGGGCGGCATGAACATGCAGCAGATGATGCAGCACTGTCAGCAGATGCGGACCCAGGCTCAGCGGGGCGCCCTGTCCCCCGACATGCAGCAGATGATGCAGCACTGCCAGATGATGAACCACTGATCGCCGGGGCGGGGCGCCTTGGGGCGCCCCGTCACGCGGCGTCGGCCAGCGGCCTCAGGCGGCCGCCTGGTTGGCGTAGCCTGCCTCCTCGATGGCCGCGGCGAGCTCCGCCTGCGGCATGGAGGAGGTCACGGTCACCAGCCTGTTCTCGATGTCGGCGCTGAACCCGGCCGAGGCGTCCTTGGACCTGACGGCGCGCTCCACCTTCTTGGCGCAGCCGCCGCACTTCATGCCGGGAACGTCGAAGCGGTACATCGTGCTCTCCTCGCGAGTGACCGCGCCACAGGTGGGGCTTGCCCCTGTGGGAAGGTCAAGGCGCTGGCCTAATCCTTGCGGCGCCTTGACCTTCCCACACTGGGAATCTCCATCTCAGCCCAATGGAACGGCCACGGCGGCCGTAGGGAGTGCCGCAGATGGACGAGCGTCGTCACGATCACCACCATCACCATGGCCATCATCACGGCCATGACGCGCCACCGGCCCTGCATCCGGCCAACAACAACGCGCCCAAGGTCCACGACCCGGTCTGCGGGATGGAGGTTGACCCGGCCAGGACGCCGCACCACGCGCATCACGGCGGCGGCGCCTTCCACTTCTGCTCGACGGGCTGCAAGGGGAAGTTCGAGGCCGACCCGGGCAAGTACCTGAAGCCAAAGGCGGAAGCGGCGCCGACGGCGGCAGAGAAGGCCGCCATCTACACCTGCCCCATGCATCCGGAGATCCGGCAGCAGGGTCCGGGCAGCTGCCCCATCTGCGGCATGGCACTGGAACCGCTGGAAATCACCGCCGAAGCCGCTCCCAACGAGGAGCTCGCCGACATGACACGGCGGTTCTGGGTCGGCTTGGCGCTGACCCTGCCCATCTTTGTCCTCGAAATGGGCTCGCATATCCCTGGCCTTGGTATCCACCATCTGGTGCCGCCCAGGATGTCGGTATGGATCCAGTTCCTGCTCGGCACGCCGGTCGTGCTCTGGGCAGGCTGGCCCTTCTTTGTCCGCGGCTGGCAGTCGTTCAGGAACCGCAGCCTGAACATGTTTAGCCTCATCGCGCTCGGGACCGGCGCCGCCTACCTCTACAGCCTGGTTGCGACCTTCGCGCCCGGCGTGTTCCCCCAGGGCTTCCGCGGCATGGACGGCACCGTCGCCGTCTACTTCGAGGCGGCCGCCGTCATCACGGTGCTCGTCCTGCTCGGGCAGGTGCTGGAGCTCCGGGCTCGCGAGCAGACTGGCGGCGCCATCCGCGCCCTGCTGAACATGGCGCCCAAGACGGCGCGGCGCCTCAAGGACAATGGTGAGGACGAGGAAATCCCGCTGGCCGAGGTGCATGTGGGCGACCGGCTGCGGGTGCGGCCGGGCGAGAGCGTGCCGGTGGACGGCGAGGTGCTGGAGGGGAGCGGCGCCGTAGACGAGTCCATGGTCACCGGCGAATCCCTGCCAGTGGAGAAGGCGCCCGGCGCCAAGGTCATCGGCGGCACCGTGAACGGCACCGGTGCGCTGGTGATGCGGGCGGACAAGGTGGGCTCGGACACCATGCTGTCCCGCATCGTCGCCATGGTCGCCGAGGCGCAGCGCAGCCGGGCGCCCATCCAGCGCATGGCCGACACGGTGGCTGGCTGGTTCGTCCCGGCGGTCATCGCCGTGGCGGCGCTCGCCTTCGTAGCCTGGGCGGTCTGGGGTCCGAGCCCGGCGCTCTCCTACGGGTTGATCGCCGCCGTCTCGGTGCTGATCATCGCCTGCCCCTGCGCACTGGGCCTGGCCACGCCCATGAGCATCATGGTCGGCGTCGGCAAGGGAGCGTCCGCGGGCGTGCTCATCAAGAACGCCGAGGCGCTCGAGC
Source organism: Roseomonas sp. TAS13 (assembly GCF_001950415.1). Classification (NCBI taxonomy): domain Bacteria; kingdom Pseudomonadati; phylum Pseudomonadota; class Alphaproteobacteria; order Acetobacterales; family Roseomonadaceae; genus Roseomonas; species Roseomonas sp. TAS13. The sequence continues at coordinate 10,594 of NZ_BDLP01000004.1, read as the reverse complement.
ACATGGAGAAGGTCGACACCCTGGTCGTGGACAAGACCGGCACCCTGACGGAGGGCAAGCCCAAGGTCGTGGCCGTGGTCCCGGCACCCGGCCTGACCGAAGCCGAGGTGCTGCCGCTGGCCGCCAGCCTGGAGCGGTCCAGCGAGCACCCGCTGGCGGCTGCCATCGTAGCCGCGGCTAAGGAACGTGGCGTGGCCTTCGTGGAACCGACCGACTTCGCCTCAGTCACCGGGAAGGGCGTGACCGGCACTGTGCAGGGGCGCCAGGTCGCGCTGGGCAACGCTGGGCTGATGCAGCAGCTTGGGGTGGACCTCGGCGACCTCTCTGGCAGGGCCGACGAGCTCCGGCGCGAGGGCGGCACGGCGCTTTTCCTGGCCGTGGACGGCAGACCGGGCGGCGTCATCGCCGTGGCCGATCCGGTCAAGCAGAGCACGCCCGCCGCGCTGGAGAGCCTGCGCGCCAGCGGCATCCACATCGTCATGCTGACGGGCGACAACCGCACGACTGCGGAGGCGGTGGCCCGCAGGCTCGGCATCGACGAGTTCCAGGGCGACGTGCTGCCCGAGGACAAGCACCGCATCGTCCGGGAACTCCGCGCCAAGGGCAAGGTCGTCGCCATGGCGGGCGACGGGGTGAACGACGCCCCGGCGCTGGCGGAGGCCGACGTCGGCATCGCCATGGGCACCGGGACCGACGTGGCCATGCAGAGCGCCGGTGTGACCCTGGTGAAGGGCGACCTAGCGGGCATCGCGCGGGCTCGGACGCTGTCGCACGCGACGATGAGGAACATCAGGCAGAACCTGTTCTTCGCTTTTGGCTACAACGTGCTCGGCATCCCGGTCGCCGCAGGGGTGCTCTACCCGTTCCTTGGCATCCTGCTCAGCCCGATTGTCGCCGCACTGGCCATGGGGCTGAGTTCGGTGTCCGTCATCGCCAACTCGCTGCGCCTGCGGAGGACGCGCATCTGACGGCAAGGTCATGGAGGGGTTCCGAGGCATCGCCTGCGGGCCTGCCCAGGATGTGCGGAGGCGGCAGTCGCCTGCGATCGCTGCAATAAATTGTCGAGAAATCCCGGATGCGGCGCGTCCACCGGCTGCTTAATGATGCGGTCGGACATTCGCCGGGTCGGCAGGCCGCGGCGAACACTGACAGGAGATCCCATGCTCTCTCGCTTCGCCTTCCTCCGCCACGGCGTCCTTGCCGCCGCTCTCGGCATCCTGGTTCCCGGCGCCGCCTCCGCGCACGCGATGCTGCACTCGTCGGACCCGGCCGACGGCGCGACGCTGAACGCGTCCCCGCGCACGCTCAACCTGGCCTTCACCGAGGACTGCCGCGTGACGGCGCTGCGCCTGCTCGACGAAGGCGGCCGGGAGCACCAGGTGCGCCGCGAGGGCGGCCGGGCAGCATCCAGCCAGGTGAGCGCCACACCGGCGGGACCTCTGCGTCCCGGGGCCTACCGGCTTGAGTGGCGTGCGATGGGTGACGACGGCCACGTCATGAGCGGGGCGGTGCGGTTCGCGGTGAACGCCGCCCGGTGATTCTCGAGCTGCTTGGGCCGGAGCCGGACCTGCTGCGCGCGCTCTCCGTGGCGCTGCGCATCGCCTACTACGTGTCCTGCCTCGGCGCGGCGGGCCTCGCCATCTTCGCCATGGGCTTTGGGCGCCTCCAGGAGGCCGGTGACGTCGCCGCATGCCGCCGCCTGACCATGGTTATCGTGGCGGCAGGACTGGGTTCGAGCCTTGCTTGGCTGACTGCCCAGGTGGCCTTGGCCTCGGACGGCGATCCGTTCGATGCCGAGATCTGGGACATGATGCTGGGTTCGCGTCCCGGCATCTCCGTGTTGGTCACCTGGGCGGGCCTGCTGGCTGTGGCGCTGGCAACCTGGGTCGGACGCGCGGCCCTGGTGCTCGGAGCCGCTGGCGTGCTGGCGGTCGCGGCGAGCTTCACCGAGGTCGGCCACACGACCCAGCACCAGCCGCGATGGCTGCTGGCCACGGCTTTGGTGCTCCACCTGCTCGCGGCGGCCTTCTGGGCGGGTAGCCTGTGGCCCCTCATGATCGCCTCCAGGCGGACTGGGCCGCAGGCCGCCAGCATGGTCGAGGGATGGGCGCGGGCAGCCTCGTGGATCGTCGGCGGCCTCGTCGTGGCCGGGGTGACGCTGGCGTGGCTGCTGGTCGGGCAACTGGACCTGCTTGTGACCACCGCCTACGGCTGGGCCCTGCTCACGAAGGTTGCGCTGGTCGGCGTCCTGCTGGGCTTCGCCGCCTGGCACCGCTTCCGGCTGACACCCGCTCTGGCGGCTGGCGAGCCGGGATCCGGCGCCCGCCTGGCGGTGTCCATCGGCTGGGAGATCGTCGTGATGGTCCTCGTCTTCTGGGCCGTCGCCGAGATGACCTCGACCAGTCCACGTCCCGAGGGAGTGTAGGCAGCGGCGGTCCGGTGCGGAGCGCTGGCCATGTCGGCGGGGCGCCCCGTGCCGTTGCTGGCGCCCGGCGCCGAGACGTTCGAGCCGCCGGGGTTGCCTGCAACGCGACAACTCGGCTGCTGCTACCGACGCACGGCATCCTGACCGGCAACGCCTGCGGTTGCCGCTTCGCCAGGGCATCCGAGAACAGGTTGAGCGGGGCCAGCGATGGTGCGGAAACGCCCGTCGCGCGGCGTTCTTCCCTCGCGTACAGGGAAACCATCCCCGGAGCGGGTGCTTACTGGCGGTAGGCTGGTGGGGTGATGATCCGATGCGCTCGATGGCAAGCGCGATCCGAGCGGTGTTTGCCCTGGTGCTCGCCATGTGCGTGCTCACCCTTGCAGTGCCCGCCGTGGCGCACGGCGTCATGCCCAACCGGTCCGCCATGACGGCCTCCACCAGGGCTACCACGCATGCCGCTCACGCGGCGCCCGCCACCCAGCATGCCCAGGTGTCTCGTCACGCCGTGAAAGCCGGGACGGCAGGCAGGAAGTGCTGCCCGAACTGCGACGGCGACGCTGTCCGGCCAGGCTGCTGCACCATCGGGCACTGCGGGAGCGGCGCTGCCCTCCTGCCGCCGTTCAGCCCGCAGGTCATGTTACTGGTCAGCGGCAGCGAGTTCTTCGCCATGCCGCCACTTCGAGTCGCTGGCATCTTCTCCGAGCTTCCTTCCCCACCACCCCGATAAGGCGTGCTGAGCGTCACCGCAGAGCCCCTGGGCCTGCGGCGGGCGGCGCATTGGCCGAGCCTCCGTCAAACGGGGCGCCCGCAGCCATGACCGTCATCGCAACGGGCAATCGACCTGCCGCGCAGGCTGGTGAGCCCTGCTTCAAACACGTCATTCGCTGGAGAAGAAGAATGCACCAGATGTCCGATGCCATGCGGGCCTGCATCGAGGAATGCCTGCGCTGCCATTCCACCTGCCTGGGCATGGCCATGAACCACTGCCTGGAAGCGGGCGGCAAGCACGTGGAGCCGCAACACTTCAGGCTGATGATGGCCTGCGCCACCATCTGCCGGACCTCGGCCGACATGATGCTGATCGGCACGCCCCACCACAAGCACACCTGCGCCGAGTGCGCCGAGATCTGCGAGGAGTGCGCCAAAAGCTGCGAGGCCGTGGGTGGCATGGAGGACTGCGTCGCGCAGTGCCGCAAGTGCGCCGCGTCCTGCCGCAAGATGAGCGCCTGAGGCCGAGACAAGGACCGGACAGCGGGTCTGGTCCTTGTCACCTCCACCGGAAGCAGACGCTTCCTGCACAGATCAAAACGTTCTGACGGAGCTTCGGCATGAGCCAGAATCAGCATCTCAGCAGCCTGCTCACGAACCTTACAGACCGGCTGGCTGACACCCTGCACGGCGCGCTGGGCGGGCTTCACTTCGATTTCGAGGCCGGTGGCCACGTCCACAACGTCACCTTCGGCGGTGAGAGCGCCGACACCTTGGGCGGCACCGACGGCGCCGAGTTCACCTGGGGCCTTGAAGGCGACGACCGCATTGGCGGAGGCGGCATGGACGATGTCCTCCACGGCGGCGCGGGCGCCGACGTGGTCTCCGGCAACATGGGCGACGATGAGGTCGAAGGTGGCGAGGGCAATGACACCCTTTACGGCGGCTCGGGCGCCGACACGCTGCGCGGCGGCCCCGGGAACGACTATCTCAACGAGGGCGAGGGCCACAGCACCGTCGACGGCGGCATGGGCGACGACACCCTGGTTGGCGGCGGCGGCCCGGATGCTTTCATGATCGGCCGGATGAGCGGCCACGACGTCATCAAGGACTTCACCGCCGGTCCCGGCATGTTCGATCACCTGGCGGTCATGGACGGCCTCCAGTGGACAGACCTCGCTTTTACGGACACCGCGAATGGGGTCCAGGTCAGTTGGGACGGGGGTTCAGTCCTGCTGGAAAGCGTCTTCAAGGCGGACCTGGCGCAGGACGACTTCATGTTCGGCGACGCGGCCGACCTGCCTCCCGGCCTGCGGGTGCCTGACGGCCCAGCCGACGAGGCGTCGACGCCCAGCGTCGCGGGCCCCGAGGTATCCGGTGAGCCGCAGGCCGGTGCCATCTTCGACCTTCTGGCCGACCACGCCTTGGGTAACCGCACCCTGGGCTTCGACATCGAGGGGAACGCCGTCCTCCGCGGCACCACTGGTGCCGATGCCCTGACGGGGTCGTCGGAATCGGACACGGTCTTTGGGCTGGCTGGGGACGACACCATCTCGGGCCTGGCTGGCGACGACCATCTCCAGGGTGACGATGGCCGTGACACCATGGCGGGCGGCGACGGCATGGACCGCCTGGTGGGTGAGGCTGGCGACGACAGGCTCTTCGGCGGGGCGGAGTCCGACGAGCTCATGGGGGGCGCCGGGAACGACTACCTCGACGAAGGTGCCGCGCACGGCATGCTGAACGGTGGCATGGGCAACGACACTCTGGTCGGCGGGACTGGCGCCGACGCCTTCATGGTGTCGATGGACAGCGGCCACGACGTGGTCCTGGACTTCGAGGCGACCGGCGATGCCCAGGGCGCCTTCGACCACATCGCCTTCATGGAGGGCATCCAGCCCGCGGATGTCGTGGTCCAGGACACGGCCGAGGGCGCCCTGGTCGGCTGGGGCATGGGCGAGGATGGCACCTTCGCGGGTTCCATCCTCCTCGAGGACATCGCCAAGGACGACCTGCGTCAGAGCGACTTCATGTTCGCCGAGGCACCAGGCTTCGTGGAGGGCATCGGCGACTTCGGCTCCTGGTACGTCTTCCCGGAGAGCGGCGGCGTAATTGCCTGACCTGCGCGGGCGGCGGCCCAGCAGGGCTGGCTCCCTCAACGCGACCGATGCCTGCGGGCGTCGGCCGCCCCCATCGAAAACTCCGAGGCTCGTTGGGTCTCAGCCCCATCGGTCCTGGAAGAGAGGCACTTCGCCATGAGCTACGCACGTTTCGGCTTGATGATCCTGGTGTCGACCGTGGTCATGTTCGGCCTGATGTACCTGAACACCTATGCCCTGGAGCACGTCTTCTACAGCCAGACTCGGACCTGGATGGCCCTCGTCATGGGGGCGACCATGGCCATCATCATGCTGCTGTTCATGCTCGGCATGTACCGGAACCGGACCGCCAACATGGCCATTCTCGTGGCCAGCGTCCTGGCGTTTGCAGGGTCGCTGTGGCTGGTCAGGAGCCAGCAGACGGTGGGCGACGTGGCCTACATGAAGGCAATGATTCCACACCACTCCATTGCCATCATGACCAGCGAGAGAGCGCAGATCCGAGAACCACGTGTGCGGCAACTGGCCGACAGCATCATAGAGGCCCAGGTTCGTGAGATTGCCGAGATGAAGCAGTTGATTACCGAGTTGGAGGCCAACCCTCCAGCCTCGTCGGCGCCGGTGCTCCAGCCCTCGCGCTGATAGCAGCGAGACAGTCCGCTGCCCACCAGGGCGGCATGCTCCGGCATCCATTGTGGCACCCTCCCGCGATGGATGCCCGTTTGGTATGGGCGCCTTGCCGGGGAGCAAACAATCAGCTTGGCGCTAGACATGGCCGCGGCAGCCTCGCGTCCATTCCGGATGCTGGTCGCGCCGTCGACTTTGCGCAGAAGCGAACTCATTCTTCTCCTGCTCCAGCCGGGAAGTGTCGTGCCAGTTCGACTTGGGAGGCGTTAACCAATGCGCTTTCCCGGTGCCCAATCGAGAGGGCCCTCACGCAAACGGCGATCCTCATGTGTCCAAGAGGAACAAGCATTGACCTCCATCCTCGACATCGCCGCACTCCTGCTCACACTTTCGGCTCTCTTTGGCTGGCTGAACCGCCGCATCGTACGGCTGCCGCACTCGATTGGACTACTGGTGATGGGGTTGGCCGCCTCCCTGCTGCTCGTCCTGCTCGACCTCGCAGTGCCGGACCAGCACATTTACGAGGATCTCACCGGAGCCCTGCGGCAGGTCGACTTCACCGGCATCGTGATGGACGGCATGCTGGCCTTCCTGCTGTTCGCAGGCGCCCTTGAGCTCGACCTTGGCGCCCTGCGGAACCGTGCGTGGCCCGTGGTCACCCTTGCGCTGGTCGGAACCGTCATCTCGACGGCGGTGGTCGGCCTGGCTTTCTGGGCTGTCATGCAGGCCATCGGGCAGCCGCTGTCACTGGCCTGGGCGCTGGTCTTCGGCGCCTTGATCAGCCCCACCGACCCGGTCGCAGTATTAGCGACGCTCAAGAACGTCAAGGTGCCGCCTGAACTCGAGATCGAGGTGCAGGGCGAAGCCTTGTTCAACGACGGCGTGGGGCTGGTGCTGTTCACGCTGCTGCTTGGATACGCTGTGGGATCGGGCGGCGAGGCCAGCATCGGCTTGGTCGCGCACCACTTGGTCTGGGAAGCAGGCGGTGGCCTGGCCCTCGGCGCCTGCACCGGCTTTGTAGCCTACCGCGCCATGCGCGCTATCGACGACTTCCCGGTGGAGGTGCTGATCACTTTGGCGCTGGTGACGGGCACCTACGCCCTGGCGGACAGGTTCGGCATGAGCGGGCCCCTCTCGGTGGTCGCGGCGGGCATGGTCATCGGCGACAGGGGCGTGCGGTATGCCATGAGCGACCGCACGCAGTCCTACGTCTCGGCCCTCTGGACCCTGATCGACGAGGTTCTGAACTCGGTGCTCTTCCTGCTGATCGGCCTCGAGGTACTCGTGCTGCGCTTCGAGCCTACCGCGCTGACCGTCGCGGCGGCCGCAGTGCCGATCGTTCTTGTCGCCCGCCTCATTGCCATATCGGCCCCACTGCTCCTGTTCCCCTGGTCGGGGCGCCTGTCGGCGCGGAACATCCCCTTCCTGACCTGGGCGGGGGTCCACGGGGGCATCTCTGTGGCCCTCGCGCTGTCGCTGCCCAATGTTCCGGAGAAGGCGACGATCCTCACCGCGACTTACGCGGTGGTGCTGTTCTCGATCATCGTGCAAGGCTCCACGCTTGGCTTGGTCGCGCGAAACACCCTGCTCGGTCGCAAGGGCGAAGATCCTGGGTGAGCCGGATGGTCGTCGCCTTACCGCCCCTGGGTCAATCAGGAGCTCCGCGGCAGGGCGGCGAAGCGCGCCTCGAGGTCCTCCACCGCAGCCTGCTCGCCCAGGTTCTGCCGCCCCGCGGCGAAAACAAGGTCTGCGTGACGGCGCAACGCGGCGCCGCGCTCCAGCGCTTGCTCCACCGCCAGCACGGCGCCGAGGACCTCCATGAGGCGGAGGAGCACGGCGGCCGAGCCAGCGCCGTTCTGCCGGATCATGTGGAACATGGCGTCGAGCAGCCCGTCGTAGTCCACCGCGCGCCGGAACAGAACGGCGCGCCCGTCGCGGAGCACGGCCGCGCCCGGCAGGTGCCTGTCGGTCATGCCGCAGAGCACGTCGCCAAATCGGTCCAGCACCGCCATGGCTGTGAACGGGTCGTTGATGCCAGGCGAGAGGGCGCGGACCGCGACCTCGGCGAGCTGGCGCACGGCGAACTCCAGGTCCTGCGCCGCCGCCCGCCGGTCGCCGAGGCTCATGGCTTCGCGCACCCTCCCCACCGCCTCCTTGGCCAGGGCCGGTGGCGACACCGTGGCCACGGCTACGCCTGTGAAGACGTAATCGCCCGGTCGCACGAGCAGGTTCAGGGTCGCATTATGCTCTGCCGCCCAGCCCGCGAGCCCTTCCTCGTCGAGAGCCCGGAGGTATCCACCTTCCTTTGCTGTGATGGCTCGCCCCTCCGGGGCAGGGCCGATCGGCCCCGGATCCGGCTGGTCGAGGGTCAGCCGGGCAACTGCATCCCGCAGTTCCGCGTGGACCGTGCCGATCACGGTCTCGACGTTGATGCCGGAGGCGATGTGATGGACGAACCAGGTGAGCGTGCCGACGCAGAGCAGGGCAAGGACAAGGGCGCCGGTGACCCCGAGATGAGGCACGAAGGCCCCTTCCTCCACAGAGCGCACGGTCCGCAGCACGACCAAGGCGTAGACGAAGGTGCCGAGGAACACGCCCAGGGCAACCTGGTTCCCCGCGTCGCGGACGAAGTTCCGCAGGAGCCGCGGCCCCATCTGACCGGAGGCGAGGGAGAGCGCGGCCACGGTGATGGAAAAGGTGGTGCCTGCGACGCCGATGGTGGAGGTGGCGATGGCGCCCAGGAGGGCCCGGGCGCCCGCCTCGCCGCCAGCGTAAAGCCAGCCTGCGGGAAGAAGGGATCGGGTCCAGTCCCACTGCTCGGTCCAGACCGCCCCCTCGCCCAGGATAAGGCCGAGCAGGACAAGGATCGCCGGACGCAGCCAGAAGGCGTCGCCGAGTGCCTCCAGCCGCTCGCGCAAGGCAGTGCTCACGCAGCGTCCAAACGGGCTTCCGGCCTTGACGTAACCTGCCGCGCCTCTCTCTGCGCTGCGGTGCGGGCGAGCGCGCTGTTCGTCTCGTCAGCGAACATTTGCTGACGCTCCCGGCGCCACCGAGGGTCGCGCTGTATTTTGGCGGACTCGTCGGGCGAGGGCCACCACTGCCGTCGCCCCAACTACCCGTAGCGATGTGTTCACCGTGCTGTCCTTTCTCGGCGATCCCTCTGGAAGCGAAGCTCTCGGGACCAAGCAGAGGCGACGTTTCGATCAGCATCACCCGCGATGTTCAAGGCGAAGTCAGCGGACGCTGATTTTCAGGCGACCGTACCCCTCTCGGTAGGTGCTCTTTGGACCCGCCGTGATGGTGTTCCTGGCCAGTCCTGTGGCGCTACGCGGAGCAGTGCATAGCCAAGCAAGCCAGACAGGAAGGAGCCCGCGAGAATGCCGACTTTGGCCTCCGCCTGGAGGAGCGGGTCACCGGGGAAGGCGAGAAGGGTGATGAACAGGCTCATGGTGAAGCCAATGCCGCAGAGCAGCGCCGTCCCCACCATCTGTAGCCGTCCAGCGTAAGCTGGCATGTCGGCGAGCCCGAGGCGGATGGCCAACAGGGTGAAGCCCAGAACACCCACTACCTTGCCAACCAGCAATCCAAGCCCGACGCCAATTGTGACCGGCGCCGCCAGAGCCTCCGCGGGTAAGCCGAGGAAGGAGACGCCTGCATTGGCCAGTCCGAAGATGGGGACAATTATGAAGCCGACGGGTAGGTGCAGGGCGTGCTCCAGCCGATGAAGCGGGCTGCCACGCTCGGCATCCGGGCGTCCTGGAGTGCCCTGCAAAGGGATGGTGAAGGCGAGAACCACGCCCGCGAGCGTGGCGTGGATGCCGGAGCGCAGCACGAGCACCCAGAGCAGCAGCCCCAGGAGGAGGTATGGCGTGAGGCGGCGCACGCCGAGCCGGTTCATCGCGACCAGCACGACCACTACGGCGGCGGCACCTGCCAAGTCGGGCAGCGAGATGCCCGCCGTGTAGAACAGCGCGATGATGACCACTGCGCCGAGGTCGTCGATGATGGCCAAGGCCGTCAGGAAGATCCGCAGCGAGGCCGGAACCCGCTTGCCGAGTAAGGAGATGACGCCGAGGGCGAAGGCGATGTCGGTGGCAGCCGGGATAGCCCAGCCCTGAGCCGTAGGCCCGGAGTTGAAGGCCAGGTACACCAGCGCAGGCACCGCCATGCCTCCGGCGGCGGCAATGCCTGGCAAGGCGCGGCGTGACCATGTGGAGAGTTGGCCATCCAGCACCTCTCGCTTGATCTCGAGGCCGACGAGCAGGAAGAACACGGCCATCAAGCCGTCGTTGATCCAGTGGCCTAGGGACAGTGGCCCGACATAGGCGTGCAGCAGGGCCTCGTAGCCCGGCCCCAGCGGCGAATTGGCGATCAGCAGCGCCAGGGCAGCGGCGGCCATCAGCACCAGTCCCGCGGAAGACTGGCCATCGAGAAAACGGCGCAAGGCACTTGGTTGGGCGTGGTAGTGCTGAGCCATGAGTGGGCCTCCAGGCATTGGTCTGCGCCGCTGGCGGCCCGACCAACGCTGAAACCCTGCCCACTCAGTATCTGGAGCGAACACCCGGGCGTTCTATCGCATCGGACACAACAAGCTGCAACGGCCTGACTGGCTGTCAATCGGCACTGAATTGGGACCCCAGATCGGCACGCAAAAGGGACCCTCTTGTGAGGTGTGTTGAGGGGGCGTTCAGGCGCGGTTCTTGAATCGCCAACTATCGTTGCCGGTCTCGACGAT